>CAIRHQ010000146.1 GCA_903878475.1 uncultured Bacteroidota bacterium
GCACCCTTCTGGATCGGTTAATTATTTTGCCGGCATATTTAAAAAGCATCTACCTTTGCCCTTGCTTTTGTATCCACATAGACAGATGCTATCGGGTAAAAGCAGACCATACTGTAAATTGATTTTTTGTGTCAAAACATGTTCATGTTAATCGGGTTACTGCTGCGGGATTAATCGTTGCTCTCGGAATAATTTACGGTGATATCGGTACCTCACCCCTCTATGTATTCAGTGAAATCATCAATGGAAAAGAGATCCAGGACCTGCTGATCATTGGCGGACTATCCTGTATCATCTGGACCCTTACTTTACAAACCACCTTGAAATATGTGGTGCTTACCCTTCGTGCCGATAACAAAGGAGAAGGAGGCATATTTTCTTTATATACCCTGGTGCGGCGACAAAAAAAATGGCTGGTGATACCCGCAATGCTTGGTGGGGCAGCCTTATTGGCCGATGGCATGATCACCCCGCCCATTACCGTTACCGCTGCCGTGGAAGGCTTGGATAATATTCCTATTCTTCATGGTATTGAATTGCGTACCATCATATTTATTGTAATCGGAATTCTCGCGGTGCTTTTTTTTATGCAACAGTTCGGTACAGCTTCCATTGGAAAAATGTTTGGTCCAATCATGGTAGTTTGGTTTACCATGTTGGGTGTGCTGGGTTTTATGCATGTTACCGATGACTGGGATATTTTCAAAGCATTCAATCCCTATTACGCCATTAAATTACTGACGGTTTACCCCAAAGGATTCTATCTGCTGGGCGCCGTGTTCTTATGTACTACCGGGGCAGAGGCCCTTTACAGTGACCTGGGCCATTGTGGCCGGGGCAATATCCGCAATAGCTGGATCTTTGTAAAAGCTTGTTTGATCTTGAATTACCTCGGACAAGGATCTTACCTGCTCCATAATTTCAAGGGAACCACATTCGCTACAAAAGATCTACTGCATAGTCAGAGTTTCATGGCTGCCCATCCCGGAGCTATTGAAATGAGTAACCCATTTTACGGACTGATGCCCGAATGGTTCCTTACAGCAGGTATTATTATTGCTACTGCTGCAGCCATTATTGCCAGTCAGGCATTGATCAGCGGTTCGTTTACCCTTATCAGTGAGGCTATCCGACTGAACCTATGGCCCAAAATGAAGATCAATTATCCAACCGAAGCGAAGGGTCAGTTATTTATTCCCGGGATCAATACGTTGTTGTTTGTAGGTTGTATCGGCATTGTTTTGTTCTTTCAAACATCCAGTGCCATGGGTGCGGCCTACGGATTGGCCATTACACTCTGTATGTTGGCCACCACCATCCTGTTCTCAAATTATATGGTATCCCGCAGGATGCCTTCCATACTGATATATTTATTCCTGGCGGTATTCTTAACGATTGAGATCGCCTTCCTGATCGCCAACCTGGATAAATTCCCGCATGGTGGTTATGTAACCCTGATTGTGGGTGGTGCATTATTTGCAGTAATGTATGTGTGGTTCAGGGCCAGAAAGATCAAGAACCGGTATGTGGAATTTGTACGACTGGAAGAATATGTTCCCAAAATGGAAGAGTTGAGCAATGACTCTACTGTTCCCAAATATGCTACACACCTGGTGTATCTCACCAGTGCCAATAATCCAAAAGAAATTGAGCATAAGATCATTTATTCTGTATTGAGCGGAAAGCCTAAGCGGGCCGATATTTATTGGTTTGTACATGTGGATACCCGCGATGATCCATATACGTCTGAATATATTGTGGAGCACATCATACCCAATGATATCATCCGTGTGGAATTCAGACTGGGATTCAGGGTGGCGCCTCGCCTGAACCTGATGTTCAAAAAAGTAGTGGAAGATATGGTGGCCAATCGCGAAGTGAATGTGACCAGTAGGTATGAAAGCCAGCAGAAGAACAATATGGTAGGTGACTTCCAGTTTGTGGTGATGGAAAAATTCCTATCGCAGGATAATGAATTGCCCTTCTTTGAGCGCATCGTGATGAAAATATATTTCTACATCAAAGAAGTTTCACTCAGTGAAGAAAAAGGATTCGGCCTTGAACAAAGCAAGGTGCAGGTAGAAAAATTCCCGCTGATCGTTGCGCCTGTCAATAAACTCCGGTTAAAGCGGGTGTATCTTGATGAAGAAGAATGATCCATCATAAGGTAAGCTTTCTCACACGCTTATTGTTTCACTTAGTCTTGTGTATTTATCTGAGCTGTTTACCAATGGTATGGTTAAAGCCATTGTCAGTTTGTAATCTGCTGCCAATGTGCTATCTTAACAGGGCTTGCTAACTAACTTACAAATTGATTGAACTCATTCTATATATCATCGGTGCACTGGTCATACTCTCTGTGACCATTTATTTTCTGCAAGAGAAATTTATTTTCAAGCCCGAGAAATTAAAGCAGGATTTTGAATACAAATATGATGCGCCTTTCCGGGAATTGTTTTTTGATGTGGAAAAAGGGGTCCGTATCAATGGATTGCATTTTCATGTAAAACAACCCCACGGACTCATCCTTTATTTTCATGGAAATTCGCGAAGCATCAAGGGATGGGCTAAATACGCTGCTGATTTTTACCGATACAATTACGATGTAGTGCTGGTTGATTACCGGGGATTTGGAAAAAGCACCGGAAAACGCAGTGAAAAAGACATGTTCAGTGATATGCAGTTTGTGTATGATACACTCACTACAACCTATCACGAAAATCATATCATCATCTATGGAAGAAGCTTGGGCAGTGGTTTTGCAGCAAAACTGGCTGCCGATAATACACCCCGATACCTGATCCTGGATGCCCCGTTCTTCAGTTTTAAAAAAACCATTGAACGGTTCCTTCCCATCCTGCCGGTACGTTGGATCCTGCGTTTCCATTTAAGAACCGATAAATGGATCACCAAGGTTAATTGTCATACCTATATCCTGCATGGAACCAAAGACTGGCTGATTCCCATCAGCAATAGCGAAAAATTACAGGAACTAAGTCCGAGGAAGATCACCCTGATCCGTATCCATGGCGGAAGTCATAATAATTTGCCGATATTTCCAGAATACCACAATTTTATAAGAGATATATTAAAGTACTAGGGATACGTTAATGCATTTGATTATCCCTCTCTCAGAATGGGTTATCTTGCAGCCATGAATCGGATAATTTTGTTTCGCTGGATAAAGATCATCGTACTCCTTTACAGCCTTATCGGTATTGCGTTATACTACCTGCAAGAGCGATTCTTATTTCATCCCGAGAAATTAGAGGCTTCTTATCGCTATCATTTTTCTGTTCCTTTTGAAGAACTCAATATTCCTTTCAATACAACAGATACGGTGAGTATGGTAAAATTCTTTCCTACCGATTCGGTGAGAAAGGGCGTGGTGCTTTATTTCCACGGGAACCGCGAAAACATCAGCCGCTATGCAAAATTTGCCGATAATTTTACCAAAAATGGTTATGAGGTTTGGATGGAGGATTATCCGGGTTATGGCAAATCGGTAGGAGAACGAACCGAGAAAAAAATGTACCAGCAGGCATTGCAAATTGAAAGGATGGCGCTTTCAAAATATGGCAAAGACAGCATCATTTTATATGGAAAATCATTTGGTACCGGTATCGCGTCCTATGTGGCTGCCGTAACCGATTGTAAAAGGCTGATCCTGGAAACACCATATTCCAGCATTCCGGATCTGTTCAGCTGTTATGCGCCCATTTACCCTACAAATTATATGTCGCACTATCGGTTACCTGTATACGAATATTTGGCGGAGGTGAAATATCCCATCAGTATTTTCCAAGGTACCGATGATGGGGTAGTGCCTTACCGCTGTGCCGCCAAATTAAAGGGAGTATTGAAACCAACCGATCAATTCATTACCATTGATGGGGGTACGCACCAGAACCTAAATGATTTTCCGGTTTTTCACCATACCCTCGACAGCCTATTACATCTCTGATAATTTTACGCCGGATTTACCTACTTGTAAAGTATAGTTAACGCCTACCTTGAGCGCATAATTTTCCTTTTCATGACTCACCGGAAATCCAAAGCATACCGGGTAGGAATATGGCGCTACAATTTCGCGGATGATCTCATAGATGGTTTTTCCAAAAGGTCGTTCTGTATCCTTGATATCGGTAAAGCCACCGATGATCAATCCGGCCAGTGTATCCAGTTTGCCGCTGCGTTTCAATTGATATAGCATGCGGTCCATATTGTAAGTGTACTCGCCAATATCTTCCAAAAAAAGGATCTTTTTCCGGGTATCCAATTCCGATGCGGTGCCACAAAGATGCGAGAGCAGGGTAAGGTTTCCGCCCACCAGTTCGGCACTGGCTTTCCCTAAACGGTTAAAAGCATGAGCAGCTGTTTTATAACGGGCTTTTTTACCGGTGATGGCTTTGCGTAATGATTGTACAAATTCATTTTTATATCCTTCATCATTGAAGGCAGCGGCCATGGGTGCGTGCATGCCGGCTATTTTTAATCGGCTGTTCAGGTGGCAATGGATCACGGTGATATCGCTGAAACCGATCAGCCATTTGGGATGCTTTTTGAAACGGGTGAAATTAAGTTGGTCAATGATACGGCCCATGCCATATCCACCCCTTCCAAACAGGATGGCATTGATATGTTCATCGTCGAGCATGGCCTGTAATTCATCGCGTCGTTCATCATCGGTACCCGAAAAATAATTGGTGGATGCACTGCCCAGCGTATGTCCTACCATCACTTCAAAACCCCATGACTGAAGGGTTTCAATACAGGTTTGGGCTTTTTCTTTGGCCATATAACCGGCAGGACAAGTGATGCCGATCACATCGCCTTTTTTCAGGTAAGGAGGAATGGTGATCATCTGATTTCGTTTAGTCGGCATTCATTGAGGTGAACTGATAATTTATGCTGTGCACCACATTTTAATGCCATATTATTCTTCTGGTGTCCCACCGGAAAATCGAAACATACCGGGTAGGCATAAGCGCTAACTTTTTCCATCACAATTTCTTCTATCGTTTTGCCAAATTCATCACCTGCATCATCTTTCTTTACTTTAAAACCACCGATGATCAATCCTTTCAGGTGAGCCAGTTTACCGGTTCTTTTCAGGTTCCAGAACATGCGGTCGATGCTGTACAAATATTCATCGGTGTCTTCTACAAACAGGATCTTGTCTTTTGTTACCAGGTCGGTCTTGGTATCGGCCATGGTTTCCAGGGTCTTTAAATTTCCTCCCACCAGTTCGCCATCGGCCATGCCCGTTCTGTTGGCTGCATTTGGGGTAAACAAATAATTCATTTTTTCACCGGTGATGCATTGCCGAATGGATTCAATGGAATCAACCTGTACTTGTTCCGCCTTGCTCCAATCGGCCGGAAAACTATTGCACATCTTGGAATGGATAGCGGCAACCCGTAGGTTACGGTTCACATGCGAATGGATTACTGTGATATCACTAAAACCAATGATCCATTTAGGATGCTTGCTGAAATTTTTAAAATCAAGATCATCAATGATCCGAATGGCACCATAACCACCACGGCCACAAAGGATCGCCTTAATAGATTTATCGTCGAGCATCTCCTGGAAATCATTCTTTCTTTCCTCATCAGTACCGCCAAACGTGAAATTCTTTTTTCCAACAGTACTTCCTTCCTTCACCTGAAAACCCCATTCCATAAGTTTTTTCACCGCCGGCTGTATGTCTTCGTGCGTGATAGATCCGGCAGGACAACTGATCCCAATGATATCGCCGGGCTTCAGGTATGGTGGGATCTGAACAGGTGAATCCCCTTCATTTGCCATTTCATTTATTCGGCCCATAGATACAAAACCGGCTGTTAGCGGCATCATGGACGACAGAAAATCTTTCCGTTTCATGGGTTGAATTTAGTCAAATTTCGGTTTTGACGCCTGTTTAGGTATTTTTGCAGGCAAATGAAGCAACCCAAACGATATTTGATCACTTCCGCACTGCCTTATGCAAACGGTCCCAAGCATCTTGGTCACCTGGCAGGAGCATACCTGCCTGCGGATATTTATGTGCGTTTCCTGCGGGCAAAAAAGGCCGATGTATTGTATGTATGTGGCAGCGACGAACATGGAGCCGCCATCACCATTCAGGCCATGAAGGAGAAAACTACGCCACGCGAAATAGTGGATAAATACCATGCCCTGCTGAAAAGCAATATGGCCGACCTGGGCATTTCTTTTGATATCTATCACCGTACGTCTTCCCAGCTTCATCATGATACGGCACAGGAATTCTTTACTGCCCTGAACAACAAAGGCGACCTGATGAAACGGGAAACAGAACAATATTATGATGCAGCTGCTGCCACATTCCTGGCCGACCGATACATCATTGGCACCTGTCCGGTTTGTGCTAATGAAAATGCCTATGGCGACCAATGTGAAAAATGCGGAACCTCATTAAGTCCAGAACAACTGATCAATCCACGCAGCACCCTCAGCGGTGATGCGCCAATAAAAAAATCAACGACCCACTGGTACCTTCCGCTCGACCAGCATGAAGAGTTCTTACGGAAATGGATACTCGAAGATCACCAACAGGATTGGCGGTCTACGGTACTCGGACAATGCAAAAGCTGGATCGACCTTGGATTGCAACCCCGGGCGGTAACCCGCGACCTCGATTGGGGTGTGGCCCTTCCCGATGATGTGCCCGGTGGCAAAGGGAAAGTATTATATGTATGGTTCGATGCCCCCATCGGTTATATCAGTGCCACCAAACAATGGGCACTTGATCATCAGAAAGATTGGAAACCCTACTGGTATGCTGACGATACCAAGCTGGTACATTTTGTGGGAAAAGACAATATCGTTTTTCACTGCATCATCTTTCCGGTGATGCTGAAACTTCATGGAAATATCTTACCCGATAATGTACCCGCCAATGAATTCATGAACCTTGAAGGTGATAAGATGAGTACCAGCAGGGGATGGAGCATTGAAATGGAAGATTATATCAACGATTTTGTAAAGAAGGAAAATGGGGGCGATATGATGGTGGATGCGCTGCGTTATTATCTTACCCAGATCGCACCGGAAACAAAAGACAGCGAATTTACCTGGAAAGGTTTTCAGGATGCCGTGAACAGCGAACTAGTAGCCATCTTCGGAAATTTTGTGAACCGGGCCTTTGTACTCATGCATAAATTATGCAAGGGAAAAGTTCCACCGCTACATGCAAGCATAATCGACGAAGCCGACAGAAATTTGGTGGCCGCCATGGATCAAACCAGGGAAAAGATAGAAACATTGATTTCCGCTTACCGTTTCCGGGAAGCCTTGTACGAAGTGATTGACCTGGCCCGTAAAGGCAACAAATACATGCAGGATAAACAACCCTGGATCGTGGCCAAGCAAACCGACGAATCGGGTAATCTTACAGAAGCCGCACAACAGCAGGTTGACAATTGTTTACACCTGTGTTTACAGCTTACGGCTAACCTGGCCATCTTCATCAATCCATTCCTGCCCTTTGCAGCAAAGAAAATGTGCAGCATGATGAAAGTGGTAGACAAAATGCTGGAATGGGAAAATGCAGGAAAGCCCGCATTGTTGAGTGCCGGATATTCATTGCGTGCTCCCGAACTATTGTTTCGTAAAATAGAAGATACCGAGGTTACTGAACAGATTGAAAAATTAAAAGCAAAAAAACAGGCTATGGAAAATATAAATCCTGCTCCCGAAAATCAGTTGCCTTCGCAACCGGTGGAAGCACCCGCAAAGAAACCCATGATCGAATTTGACGATTTTGCCAAACTGGATCTGAAAGTGGGTACTATTTTGTCTGCCGAAAAAGTGGAAAAAGCAGATAAACTGCTTAAGCTAACAGTTGACCTGGGCGTTGAGCAAAGGACCATCGTGAGCGGGATCGCCCTGCATTTTAAGCCCGAAGATATTGTGGGAAAGCAGGTAGTGATCGTTGCCAACCTGGCCCCCAGAAAAATGCGAGGCATTGAAAGTCAGGGTATGGTACTGATGGCCGAAGATGCCACTGGTAAACTGCATTTCATCAATCCCGACGAAGTTATTAACCCGGGTAGCGGGGTAAGCTAAATACTGATCCCTTTAAAAGATATGGCCGGCAGTTGCCGGCCTTTTTCATTTCAATGAATTCTTCGTTTTATTTTCTGCATAATCAATAATGTGCTAATTTCGGTTTAGCAAATAGTTGTTTAACTAACTAATTTTACCATGGCAAACAGAATCATCAAAAAGGTAGCCGTTTTGGGCAGTGGCGTAATGGGCAGCAGGATCGCCTGTCATTTTGCAGGAGTGGGTTTACAGGTGTTGTTACTCGACATTGTACCCAAGGATATTGCGGCGGATGCAAAGCCTGCAGAGAAGAATAAAATTGTGAATGATGCATTGACTGCTGCCATAAAATCAAATCCATCGCCGGTATATACCAAGGATGTACTGAAAAGAATTCGCACCGGAAATTTTACCGACAACATGAAGGATATTGCCGATTGTGATTGGGTGATTGAAGTGGTGGTGGAAAGGCTGGATATCAAACAATCCATTTTCACAGAAGTGGAAAAATATCGCAGACCTGGCTCGTTGGTAAGTTCCAACACCTCGGGTATTCCCATTCACCTGATGACCGAAGGCAGATCAGCAGATTTCAAAAAATATTTCTGTGGCACCCACTTTTTTAATCCGCCCAGGTACCTGCGTTTACTGGAAATTATCCCTACCCCCGATACCGATCAGGAAGTGTTGGATTTTCTGATGCATTATGGTGATCTCACTTTGGGAAAAACCACGGTGCTTTGTAAAGACACGCCAGCATTCATTGCCAACCGGATCGGTGTATTCGGTATGATGGCCATCATGAATACCATGGAAACCTTGCAACTGAGTGTGGATGAAATTGACACACTAACGGGACCGATTATTGGCCGTCCAAAATCCGCCACCTTCCGTACAGCCGATGTGGTGGGAATTGATACCCTGGTGAAAGTGGCCAATGGCGTGCATGATCATTGTCCGGATGATGAGGCCAAATCCCTTTTCGAGATCCCCTCTTGGCTCAATACCATGGTTACCAATAACTGGCTCGGCGATAAAACTGGACAAGGCTTCTTTAAAAAAACAAAATCAGCTACAGGAGAAAAAGAAATCCTTACCCTGAACCTGAAGACCATGGAATACGGTCCCCGGCAGAAAGCAAAATTTGCTACGCTGGAAACAGCCAAGCCCATCGAAAATCTACATGACCGTATCAAGGCACTCTGTGCCGGTACCGATAAGGCCGGAGAATTCTATCGTCGGTTTCATTACCTGCTTTTTTCCTATATCTCGAACCGCATTCCGGAGATCAGCGACGAGCTGTATCGTGTAGACGATGGTATGATGGCAGGATTTGGCTGGGAGATCGGCGCCTTCGAAAGCTGGGATACACTCGGCGTTGGCCGCACCGTAACCGCCATGAAAGCAGCTGGTTTTTCCGTAGCTCCATGGGTAGATGAAATGTTGACAGCAGGCTTTAATTCATTTTATAAGGTGGAACAGGGAAAGCGTATGTGCTATGACGTGAGTAGTAAGTCATATAAAATAATGCCGGGTGAGACCGCCTTCCTTGTAATGAAGAATTTTTCGGGTGAAACCATTTGGAAAAACTCAGCCTGCCGCACTTATCATTTGGGGGATGAGGTACTCGGACTGGAATGGTATACAAAAATGGGCAGTATCGGCGGAGAAGTGCTGGAAGGGATCCAACGCTCTATTAATATTGCCGAAGAAAAATATAAAGGATTGGTGATCGCCAATGAGGGTCCCAATTTCAGCGCAGGTGCCAATGTGGGAATGATCTTTATGCTGGCCATTGAACAGGATTATGATGAGATTGATATGGCTATCCGTATGTTTCAGAATACGATGATGCGTGTACGATACTCAGCGATACCGGTGGTGCTGGCACCGCACGGTTTAGCTTTGGGTGGTGGTTGTGAAATTTGTTTGCATGCCGACCAGGTGATCGCCGCTGCTGAAACCTATACCGGTTTGGTAGAAGTGGGCATCGGCGTAATTCCCGGTGGTGGGGGCACCAAAGAATTTGTGCTGCGGGCAGCGGATGAATTGCATGAGGGCGAACCCGATACCATTACCCTGCAAAATCGTTTCCTCACCATCGCTACCGCCAAGGTTGCCACTTCAGCTTATGAAGCATTTGACATGGGCATTTACCGGAAAGGGAAAGACCGCGTAAGTCATAATACCGGCAGAAGAATTGCTGATGCCAAACAGGCTGCGCTGGATATGTATAACGAAGGGTATGTAATGCCCATACAACGTACCGATATAAAAGTACCTGGCCGCTCCATGTTAGGAGCCCTGCATGCCGGTATCAATGGTATGTGGCGTGGAAAATATGCTACCGACCATGATGTTACCGTGGCCAAAAAACTGGCCTATGTGATGTGTGGTGGCGACCTTTCGGAACCCACGCTGGTGAGTGAGCAATACCTGCTCGACCTGGAAAGGGAGGCATTCCTGAGCCTGACCGGTGAAAAGAAAACACTGGAACGGATCCAGAGTATTTTAAAAAGCGGGAAACCCCTGAGGAATTAATTCAATTTTTTTACAGACTTAAAAGGCCGGATATCTTTCCGGCCTTTTTGTGGGCATTATCTCTACATTTGTTATCTAAATTCTTTGGAATGAAAAAATGGATAACCCTTCTTTGTTTTTTTGTGGGCACAGGAGCCCTGGCACAACAAAAATTACTGACCATGGAAGATGCCATGGTAAACAACAGAACCACCCTCGCCGCTGAAAATTTAAAGCAACTTCAGTTTGTATACGGAACCAGCGATTATGTATACCTGAAAAAAGAAAATGGCAATGAGGTCTGGTTCAAGGGAAATTATAAATCCAAAGCAGATGCTGTTTTCTTAACCCTGGATCAGCTCAATGAAAAAATAAAACCGGCAGGTTATGCCAGCCTGAAAACCATGCCTGCCATACAATTTAATGTGGGCGGCAAATGGGTAATGAATATTGCCGGCGATAAAATTGCGCTTGACCCTGTTACCGGAAAGATCAGCACCATCATTCCTAAATCCATTACTGGAAAAGAACATGTGGAAGAAAGCAAGGCCGGTTACATTGCCTACGTAGACAAGGATAATCTTTTTATTACCCGTGATGAAACTCAGGGCACACAGGTAACTACCGATGGAAGCTCAGATATCGTATATGCGGCATCGGTACACCGCGATGAATTTGGAATTAACAAAGGGACCTTCTGGAGCAATGGGGGCAAACAACTGGCTTACTATCGGATGGATCAGTCCATGGTAGCCGACTATCCCATCATTGACTGGAGTGAACGTCCGGCAAAGAATACCAATATCAAGTATCCGATGGCCGGAGATAAAAGTCACCATGTAACGGTATGGGTATATAATGCCGAAACCAAAACTCGGGTGATGCTGAAGACGAATATCCTGGGCGGTATTAACGGTCTCGGATACATGAATAATGATTCAACCCTGCAGGAACAGTACCTGACCAATATTTGCTGGAGCCCCGATGATCGGTACATCTATATTGCCGTACTGAACCGCGGACAGGATCATATGAAACTGAACCAGTATGATGCCACAACAGGCGAATTTATGAAACAGATTATTGATGAGCGGGACCAGAAATATGTAGAGCCCTTAGTACCCATGGTATTTTTGAAAAATAATCCGGCCCAATTCATCTGGCAAAGCAACCGTGATGGCTGGAATCATTTATACTTGTATGATACTACCGGAAATCTTGTCGCTCAACTAACACAAGGAGAATGGGAAGTGACCGATCTGAAGGGCTTTGATGAAAAAGGGGAAACCTTGTATTATATGTCAACCGAAGAATCACCCCTGACCCGCAACCTATACCAGATCAATATCAAAAAGATCGTGAAAGAACCCGGTGAGTTTGGTGGAAAATCTACCCGCATCACTCCCGATTACCAGTTGCACAATACACAACTCAGCAGCAATGGAAATTATGTATTGGATGTATGCAGCAGTCCTGATAATCCACGTACCATTAGGGTCATTGAATCAAAAAGCGGAACCATGAAAACCTTGCTGCAAGCGGCCAATCCGGTCAGTGATTATGCGCTGGGCAAGATGAAAATATTTAGGATCAAGAATAATATGAGTACAGAATTGTTTTGCCGGCTCTACCTGCCCGTGAATTTCGACAGCACAAAAAAATACCCGGTGATCGTGTACTGGTATGGTGGCCCACATGCACAACTGGTACTCAATTCATGGAATGGAGGAAGCGGCGACTACTGGTTCCAGTATATGGCTGAGCGCGGATTCCTGGTATTCTCCCTTGATACAAGGGGTAGTGATAACCGGGGTAAGATATTTGAACAATCGATGTTTCAAAAACTGGGAGATGTTCAAATGGAAGATATGATGAGTGGGGTTAATTTTTTAAATGGATTGCCTTATGCCGATAAAGATAATATGGGTTTATTTGGCTGGAGTTTCGGCGGTTTTATGACCACCGACTTCATGCTCAATCATCCGGGTATATTTAAAGCAGCTGTGGCCGGTGGCCCGGTAATGAACTGGCAAAACTATGAAGTGATGTATACCGAAAGATATATGAAAACACCTCAAATGAATCCGGCAGGTTACGCAGCAACAGACCTCACCAAACAAGTGGAAAAACTGCGCGGGAATTTATTATTGATCCATGGATTGCAAGATCCGGTGGTGGTGCAGCAAAATTCTGTAAGTTTCGTGAGGGCTTGCATAGATAAAGGTGTTCAGGTAGATTATATGATCTACCCAGGTCATGAACACAATGTACTGGGAAAAGACCGTGCTCATTTGTATCAGAAGGTCACCAATTATTTTATGCAATACCTGAAATAGGATGGGGGAAGTAGAATTGATACCGGAACGGAATTTGTTGTTGGTGCGATCTGTAATAATTTTATATGGGGATGCCGCAAACACTGCGTTGGCCAATAAGGTTGCCCACGATATTGCAACATGCTGGAATGCCGCTCAGGGAAAGCAACGCATCGGTAAGATACTTTATGATATTCAGTTTGAGATCGATGGCGTCTATGATCAGCCACTCACTCCGTTAGAAGTCATTGAAAATACCAATCCGCGAAATAATTATTTCCGGGTAGAAAAATTTGTGATTGGTGATATCTCTTTTGTAGATGAGATAGGATCCAATACGGGTTATTTTAAACTCGACAACCTGCTCAATCAATCCTCTACTGCCGCACATGAATATGGACATTCCATTGGATTGGCGCATCCAAAACATCTTGATATCAGGGGAAAGGGAATTCCGGGCATCATGTATCCAAGGGGTACCCTGGTGGATCCGGAGTTTCAATATTACCCGGAAGTCATGGCCGGACAAAAAGGGGGAACATTGAATCCGGCAACAAGAAAAGTATTGCCAGAAGACTTTGATGATCTTCGTCTTGATGATCTGAAATTTAATGAACTCAATAATGCGATCCTTGGTGAATTTACTTCTGTTTGGCATGATGCGCACTTGCCCTGAGCCAACCAGTAATCCAATCCTGGAAAGAAATATTAAATAAATCGCTTATCTTCAAATATAAATACCCGACACCTATGTCTATTCTTACTATTCAGCAGCTCAGCAAGAATTATGGCAGTTTGAAAGCCCTGAAGGAAGTTAGTTTTTCTGTTCCGGAGGGTACTGTTTTTGGTATCCTTGGTCCTAATGGCAGTGGAAAAACCACTTTGTTAAGCATTGTTATGGATATCCTGAAAGCCACCAGCGGAAGTTTCGTTTGGATGGGCCAGGAGAACAGTGCTGATCTGCGCAAACAAATAGGAACATTATTGGAAACCCCCAATTTCTATCATTACCTGAGTGCCCAAGAAAATCTTAGGATAGCCGCCAGGATAAAGGGCAGGGGAGAAGCCGATATTCAAAAAGTATTGGAACTGGTTAATCTTTACCAGCGCAAGGATTCTAAATTCAGCAGCTTTTCACTGGGTATGAAACAAAGGCTTGCCATTGCGTCTACGCTTTTAGGTGATCCTAAGATATTGGTGTTTGATGAACCTACTAACGGACTGGATCCTGCAGGCATTGCCGAGATCAGGGAGCTGATCAAAACACTGAACAAAAATGGGAAAACCATTATCATGGCCAGCCATATCCTCGATGAGGTGGAAAAGGTTTGTACGCATGTAGCCATTATTCAACAGGGCGTATTAAAAACCGTAGGATCGGTGAGTTCAGTGATGCACCAGTCGGCCGACAGCATTTTGGAAAAGATACTGGTTGAATTATCGGCAAACGATCTTGTTGCCTTGCAGCATATATTGACCGAGATGGGCGGCATTGAAAATATGGTAGAAGCCGAACATGAATTGCATATTACCTGCAGTAGTGAACTAACTGCTGAGCAGATCAATCAATTTTGTTTTAGTCGGGGTATCATCTTGAATAAACTGCTGGTGAAACGCAAAACACTGGAAGCGAGATTTTTGGAAATCACCGGTAAACAAAGCGATAAATAATATTTATTCAAATTTTTATTGACAAACCATGGGAGAATTATTAAAAATTGAATGGTTGAAAATAAGGAGGTATACTGCCTTCATCGTGATGAGTCTCTTCTTCATTGTAGCGGTCATTGCCACCAATTATATTGTGTTCAGCGTGAACAATAATATGGCTAATAATATGGGCAACGCCATCAGTATGATGTCATTTTCTCCATACAGTTTTGAAAATACCTGGCAAACCACGAGTTATGCCACCGGATTTATTTTGTTATTGCCTGCCTTATTATTGGTGATGCTGGTTACCAATGAATATACCTTTAAAACACATCGGCAAAATATCATTGATGGATTGAGCCGTCAGCAGTTCATCAGCGTAAAAATAATGCTGGCATTGGTTTTTGCTGTAGTATCCACGCTGCTCGTTTTCGTCACGGCGCTTTGTTTTGGCTGGGCCTCCGGGACCAATTTTTCTTTGCATGGTATCCAATTCGTTGGCTTTTTCTTCCTGAAGGCCATTACGTATAATCTCATTGCGATCCTGATAGCGGTACTGATCAAACGCACTGGTTTCGCCACCGGCGTTTTCTTTATTTACCTGGGCGGTGAAAATTTTATTGCCAAAATGCTCGACCTCTGGAGCATCAAATTGAAACAGGATAATGGCACCGATTATGGTAGCCTCGGCGATTATCTGCCGATGAATGCGGCCGATGGATTATTGAGTTTCCCCAAAAATCCCGTTACCAATATGGCAATGAACTTTATGCCAACCGATTATATCTGGGCAATTTTGCCGCTGGCGCTGGTTTATCTGCTGGTGTTTTACACCTGGACCCGACGGAAATTCATTCATGCTGATCTGTAGTATTGAATAATTCAGCAAGTGCCGATTCAATGGAAGGATACAGGAAAACAAATCCCTGATCTTTTATTTTTATACTACTGACCGTAGTACTCTTCAGTACTTCTATACTGCGTTCTCCCATCATAAGTTTCAATACGAACGCAGGTATATGTATCGGGATGAAAAACCTGCCCCGCATCTTTCTGGCCAGTTGCAGGGTGAGCGTTTTATTGTTAACGGGAACTGGCGCCACGGCATTGTATACACCATGAATATTTTCCTCAAGGGCATAAATGAATAATCGGCATAGATCTGTGATATGTATCCAGCTCACCATTTGTTTGCCGCTGCCTAAGATTCCTGCAATGCCGAACTGAATTGGCTTTTTAAATTCAACCAATGCTCCACCTTGCTGACTGAGCACGATGCCGGTTCTGAGGATCACCAGGCGTTTACCCAATGCCGTTATCGGGGCCACACTTTCTTCCCACAAACGACAAGTGGCTCCCAGAAAACTATGGTCTGCCGGGTCCGATTCTGTAAAGGGCTGTTCTCTGCCATCGGGTATCTTATCGGGGCCATACCAGCCAATGGCACTGGTGCTGATCATGGCTTTTACCGAATTGGAATGGCGGGTCAATTGTTCGATCAACAAGGCGCTGCTGTTTACCCGACTGTTGATGATCTCCTGCTGATAGGCCTTGGTCCATTTTTTTTCCACTACCCCCGCGCCGGCCAGGTGAATAATATAATCTGCTTCTTGTAACGCTGAAAGGTCGATCGTTTTTTTATGCAGATCCCATAGCGCATAACTTACCCCTTCGGGCATAGAGCCTGTTGGTATTTTCCGGGTAAGGATAATGACCCGGTAACCTTTTTCTAGCAGCATTGGGGTGAGGGTTTTGCCGATCAAGCCTGTGCCCCCGGTGATCAGTATGGTTGGCATCTGAGATAACTATTTAGTGTTTTGTGTAAAAACAAAATGATCGTCATCTTGTTCATAGGTATTGAATTTAATACAGGTTCCATAAAGGTAAGTCAACCTGAACTGGCTACTGTAAGATTGCCCATTAAATCGTATTTTTAATATAAATGACCTCAATCATGAAGTGGAATTTCCTGATTTTTTCATGGATAATGCTGTTGCCTTTTACAGGCATGGGCCAACGGGTGGTATATTCGGATTATGACCGGGATGATAGTCGGGATATGAATTTCGAGATCATCGGGAAAATGAATGGCAATGTGCTGGTTTACAAGAACATGAAATGGAAACATCGAATCATGTTGTATGATGGAAATATGAAAACTGTATCTACAGTCAACCTCGATTTTTTTCCGGAAAAAACACTGAATGTTGATTTTGTTACCTACCCCGATCATTTTTACATGATCTACCAGTATCAGAAGAACAGAATTGTGCATTGCATGGGCATCAATATGGATGCCAATGGAAATAAACTAAGCGAACCGGTTGAATTGGATACTACCCGCCTTCCTAATTTCGACGACAATAAGATCTATAGTACCATCGTGAGTGAAGACAAGCAAAAGATCATGGTATTTAAAATTCAGAAGAAATCAGAAAAGATCAGTTTTGTTACCCTGCTTTTTGATAATAAACTTAAGCTGATCAATAAGACCCGGCAAACCTTGAACTTCGATAATCGCACGGATAATTACCGTGAGTTCTTGCTCGATAATGAGGGTAATTTTGTGTTTACCTTCGACCGTGAACCCATTAATCGCGATTACAGTAACGGTCTCAAACTCGGGATCAAAGCGCCTTTGCAGGATACTTTTTCCTTTCAAACCATTGACCTGGAAAATAAATTCATCAACGATGTGAGTATTAAAATTGACAATCTCAATAAAAAATATTTACTCAATGCTTTTTATTATCTCAAGAACAGGGGAAGTGTAGAGGGGGTATTGACCTATATATGGGATGTTTGGGGACAAAAGAAATATACGATAAACTTTACCAGTTTTGATGAGGCGTTACGTACAGAAGCGCGGCGCGACGGATCGCATAAGATCGCCTTTGATGAATATTATATACGGCAAGCCATTGTAAAGAAAGATGGCGGATTCCTGTTGTTGGCAGAGGATTATTCAAGCCAGAGCCGCATCAATAATAATAGCCAGTCGAATCGCTGGGATTATTACAATAATCCTTATATGTATTCGCCTAATTCTTATTATTACTACAATCCGTATTATGGTGGCTATTACTATCGTCCGATCAGTAGTTTCAACAATCAAAATACCCGGTATTTCTATGATAACCTGATGGTGATGAGCATCAATCGATATGGTCAACCTGAATGGCAAAAGATCATACAAAAGAATCAGGTAGATGATGACGATGATAATTTCTTATCGTATGCTACCTTCAACTCGGGTGGAGAGATCCATTTCTTATTCAATATGGACAGTAAGAACCAGATCATTACTGACCAAAGCATTGCCGCTGATGGAAGCATCAAACGTAATGCTACCTTGCGCAGCCAGGAAAAGGGTTATCAGTTCATGACGCGGCTAAGCAAACAGGTAGGCGCCAGGGAACTTTTGGTACCTTGCCTGTACCGTGGTTTTATTTGTTTTGCCAAAGTGGATTTTTAACCGATCATTTTCCAAGGCCATTCCAAATTTTATGTGGTCAACTAATAATAATTACTGAATTTTGTAGCACAACTATTTACTCATTACCAATTTATTTTTGTGACCGGCATCTTCAAAGCCAACAACCCCCTTAATAATTTCCTGCTCTTTCTGTATGGCATAGCATTGAAGCTGTCGTTCTTTCTTCATCCCACCATTCCTGAACCACAACAGATCGATGGCTTTTTATATAAGGCCTTGCTGAAATGGTTACAGCCATTTGGTAGCCACCTCCCCATGCTTTATTCCGGTATCATGTATGCATTATTGTATATGCAGGCTGTTACTTTTAATAAACTGATGAATGACCATCGGATGATGCAAAAACCCAACTACCTCACGGGTATGAGCTATCTGTTGGTGACCTCCTTGTTCCCCGAATGGAATATACTATCGGCACCCATGATCATCTGTACTATTTTGATCTGGGTATGGGCGAAGATGTGCGGGATGTATAATAATACCAGTCCTAAAACCTCCCTGTTCAATATTGGCATCGGGATCGGACTATGTACTTTCTTTTATTTTCCATCATTGGCATTTGCGGCGCTGATCATATTCGGACTGGCCCTCACCAGGCCCTTCAAACTGGCCGAATGGCTGATCGTATTATTGGGAATCATGGCGCCTTTCTATTTTTTATTGTCGTGGGTCTTTTTAACGGATCGATGGAAAGGGTATGTTTTCCCGGGTTTTGCCGTTACCACGCCCAGGTTCAACCAAACCAACTGGGCCTATGCAGCGATCATTCTGGTTCTTTTTGCCACTGCGATCGGTTTTTTTTATGTACAGCAGAATTTCAGAAGACAGTTGATCCAGGCTCGTAAAAGCTGGAGCCTCGTAAACCTGTATTTTATTGTAGCCGTTTTTGTACCCTTTATTAATGCCACCCATACCTTCGAATACTGGATCCTTTGTGCGGTGCCCTTATCGGCCTGGATAGGCGCCGCATTCCTGTACCCCGCAAAAAACTGGTTCCCACATATTTTGCACTGGCTGATGGTTGCTTTTGTCATTGTAATCAGCTACTTCGTCAAATAATTGACAGGGGAAACTTATCTTTGCAATACTTTCAATTTTAATATTCAGCACATGAAATTTGGTGTATTGGTTTTTCCCGGCAGCAACTGCGATAGAGATATGATGGATGCTTTGCAGCATGATCTTCAACAAGAAGTGATCCCGCTCTGGCACAAGGATAATGACCTGAGTATGTTCAATAACGAGGATTGTATCGTATTGCCCGGTGGCTTCAGCTATGGCGATTATCTGCGCTGCGGGGCTATTGCCAGATTTAGTCCAATGATGCAACAAGTAGTTCAGTTTGCCAACAACGGAGGTAAAGTATTAGGTGTTTGTAACGGATTTCAGATCCTTTGCGAAAGTGGATTACTGCCCGGTGTTTTATTGCGCAACAGCCAGCAACAATTTGTTTGCAAAAATATTTTCATGAAAGAAGCAACTGCCGAACAAAGCGTTGCATTAAAGATCCCGGTTGCACATGGGGAAGGTAGATTTTTTGCCAATGAAGCTACACTCGAATCAATGGAATTGCATCGGCAGATCCTGTATCGGTATTGTGATGAAGAGGGAAAGATAAATACCGGGGCAAATCCCAATGGAGCTATTCATAATATTGCAGGTATTTGTAATAAGGAGCGCAATGTTTTCGGTATGATGCCTCATCCGGAAAGAGCTTGCAGTAAACAACTCGGAAATCAGGACGGAAGACAGGTATTCAATCACCTGTTTGGGATAAATTAACGTTAAAACTGAGGATTAACGGTTGATTAAAAACTTGACGGCCTTTAATCATCTAATTTTGATCAGGAAATAATGTATATGAAAAAGATAGTATTTACGGTATTGATGACCATTGCGATCGGCCTAGTGCAGGCACAGATGCTTAACCCTGTAAGTTGGACATTCACTGCCAAAAAAATTGCTGATAAAACCTATGAGGTGCATATCACTGCTTCACTCCAGAACACCTGGCACCTGTATTCTCAAACACAACCAACTGATGCCATTGCTATTCCAACAGAGATCTTATTTAAAGCAAATCCGTTGGTAACACTTGATGGAAAAATAAAAGAGATCGGGAAAGTAGAATTATATAAAGATCAAAAACTAGGCATCTCTGCCAATCAATACAAGGACAAGGTTGATTTTGTTCAGAAAATTAAGTTGAAGGCCAATGTAAAAACCAAGATCGTGGGTAGTGTGGAATTCCAAACCTGTGATGACAAAAAATGCCTTCCCCCTACTAAAGTTGATTTTGCCATTGCCATCAATTGATCTGAAAGGATCTGTTTATATACCCGGGTATTATCCGGGAATTCTTTAGTAAATATTTGCCATGCGAGTAGCCCGTCTATGTAGTCTTTTTTTTCTGTTATTTTTAAATCAAGTTCCGGGCTTTTCTCAGGATAAGTCTGCCGTGTCAATATTTAGCTGGACGGTTAAGTCGAACAAACTTCCTGCAGGAAAATATGAAGTCTTGTTCAATACACCCGGTGCTGCCGGATATCAATTATACGCCCCCTCACAAGACCTTGGCGGAACAGCCTCTGCTGACCTGAGCTTTGCAGACAGTTCAATACTGATCGATAGCTTTATGGTAGTGGGTAGTACCCAAACCATCCATTCGGCCATTTTTGATAACAAATTATTGCGCATAAACGAAGGCCCGGTACAATGGCGGGCGGTCATACATTTTAAAAATACCATCCCAGCCAACCTGCTTGGTAACCTGTCTGTTTTTTATAATAAGGGCGATGAATTTGCACCGGATATTCCCTATGTCTTCAGCACTACAATAGAAGGCGGGGTGGCTTCGGGCAGTAAGATCAAGATCAACAGCATCGATATTAAACATCCTGTAAATGATTGTGGTGATGAGGGTACACAGAATAAAAGCCTATTGTCCATTTTCTTTCTGGGATTATTGGGCGGACTAATTGCGCTGATCACCCCTTGTGTATTTCCCATGATACCGGTTACGGTTACCTTCTTTACCAAAAAATCGCAGGACCGTAAAAAAGGGATCATCAATGCAGTGTTATATGGCCTGTTCATATTTTTGATCTATGTGGCCATCACCATTCCCTTCCATGTAGCCAGTAAGGCCATCAGTCCTGAAATATTCAATAATATCTCAACCAATATCTGGCTTAACCTGGTATTCTTTGCAGTATTTGTATTGTTTGCTTTGTCGTTTTTCGGTTTATTTGAAATTGGACTTCCGGCAGGATTGGCCAATAAAACAGATGCTAAATCCGGTCTGGGTAATGTTGCCGGTATTTTTTTCATGGCAGGAACCCTGGCGATAGTTTCTTTTTCTTGTACAGGTCCGATCTTGGGAACCCTGCTTGCCAATGTGGCCAATGAAGGACCATGGCCCCTGACAGCCGGAGCAGCCGGGTTCGGACTGGCACTTGGATTGCCTTTTGCCTTATTTGCTATGTTCCCGAACTGGTTGCATTCTTTGCCCAAATCGGGCGGATGGATGACCGACGTGAAAGTAGTATTGGGTTTTATAGAACTGGCATTGGCCGTTAAATTTTTGGCCAACGCAGATAATGTGGAGCAATGGGGTTTATTGAAACGCGAGATCTTTATCGGCTCCTGGGTCATCATTGCTATCGCCATCGTGTTATACCTGCTGGGGATCTTAAAAATGGCACATAGTTCACCAATAAAAAAATTCTCGATCACCCGAATTGCATTCATCATATTCTTTGGCGCCACTGCCATTTATCTGGTACCGGGTGTAACCAATACGAAATGGGCCAACCTGCGCATCATGAGTGGGTTCCCGCCACCGTTATCTTATTCTATTTATCCGCACCATGTATTGCTAACCAATGGCATTCATCCCATGCACAATGATTATGAAAAAGCATTGGCATTGGCAAAAGCCGAACACAAGCCATTGCTGATCGATTTTACCGGCTGGGCCTGTGTAAATTGTAGGCGTATGGAGGAAAAAGTTTGGACCCATAGTGAAGTGGATAGCCTGATGAGAACAGAATTTATTGTTGTGTCACTATATGTAGATGAACGCACCAAATTACCGGTTACCGAACAATCAATGTTTACAACCAGTTCGGGCGCCACAAAATCACTGATCAGTGTAGGAGATAAATGGGCTACTTTCCAAACAGAAAATTTTGGAGCAACCTCGCAACCGCAGTACGCGATCATCAGTCCGGATGAAACAGTCCTCACCAAAACAAAATTTTACACACCCGATCCCGTGGAATTCGCCGACTGGCTGAAATGCGGGCTGGAGGCCATGCATAAAAAATAAAAAGCCCCCTGTTTTGCAGGGAGCGTTTTATTTTTTTGTAATGGGGGTTACAGTATCTACAGTGCAATTTGTCTTTCAGTCATCATTTTACGGAGATTAATCAGCCCGTACCGCATACGGCCTAATGCAGTGTTGATGCTGCAATGGGTGAGGTCGGCTATTTCTTTAAAGCTCAGGTCTGCATAATGGCGCAAAATGATCACTTCACGTTGGTCTTCCGGTAACAGATCAACCATTTGCTTTACCCTGTCATGGCTTTGGCCAGCCATCATCCGTTGGTCAGCTCCTGGCTCAAAAAAATTGAGCACTTCAAAAATATCGCGGTCATCACTGGTCTTAATTGTTGGGCTTCTTTTTACTTTTCTGAAATGGTCTACACACATATTGTGTGCAATACGCATGGCCCAGGGTAAAAATTTTCCTTCATCGGTGTAGCGGCCACCTTTCAGGGTATCGATTACACGGATAAATACATCCTGGAAAATATCTTCTGCCAAGTACCTGTCTTTTACCAGCAGATAAATGGAAGTGAAAATTTTGTCCTTGTAACGCATAATGATGGTTGCAAGAGCATCGGAATCTCCATCCACGTATAAATGGATGAGTTGTTGATCGGAAAGTGTGTTAAGGCATTTCATAACTTCTACAGTTTATTGGTTAGGACATTTGAGACAACCAAATAAGGAAAAAAATAGCGTAGAAGTCTAGTTGATAGGCAACGACGGCTTTTCACTTTTTTGGATATTGGACTGTGAAAATAGTGATAATTATGAACCGGCCAAAGCTTTTTGACACCTTAAAAATAAATCAAGTAATACTACGTAGTTTCACGCACCGTAATTTTATGGAAAATTTCACATTTCTACGCTAACACAACTGTAACTCAGTACTTTTGCCCCTTATTATGAGTAAAATTACTCCTCAATCAAATAAAGGATCAGTGTCCAAGAATTATCCCGATGGTATTTATATCAAAGGGGCCAGGGTACATAATCTTAAAAATATTACAGTAACTATTCCGCGTAATCAATTGATTGTGGTTACCGGAGTTTCAGGTTCGGGTAAATCATCACTGACCATTGATACTTTATTTGCTGAAGGACAAAGAAGATATGCAGAAAGTTTGAGTGCTTATGCCAGGCAGTTCATGCAACGAATGAATAAGCCTGATGTGGATTATATAAAGGGCTTGTGCCCGGCAATTGCTATTGAGCAAAAAGTAATTACACGAACACCAAGAAGTACGGTGGGTAGCATGACGGAGATCTATGATTATCTGAGGTTATTATATGCGCGAGCTGGGAAAACCATTTCTCCGGTAAGCGGCAGAGAAGTAAAGAAAGATGATGTGGCTGATGTACTGAAGGCAATCGGTACATTGAAAGAAGGCGATAAAGTGCTGATGCTGGTAACCTTAAAAAAACCGCAGCACCGCGATATGCGGGAAGAGTTGAATATTCTTCTTCAAAAAGGATTTAGCAGGTTGTATGATGGGAAAGAGATCATTCGTATTGAAACCTTGCTGGAAGAAAAGAAAATTCTAATTCCCGCTGAAAAACTTTCGATACTGATTGATCGATTGGTAATAAAAGCAATAGGCCCCGAGGGGATGGAGGAAGAAGATGCGCACCGTATCTCCGATTCAGTGAATACTGCTTTTTATGAAGGAGAGGGTGAAATGAAACTGGAGATCAACGGAAAAAAAATTCTGGGCTTCAGCAATAAATTTGAATTGGATGGCATTCAGTTTGAAGAGCCCGTTCCCAACCTGTTCTCTTTCAATAATCCCTATGGGGCATGCTCAACCTGTGAGGGATTCTCCATGATCCTGGGTATTGATGCTGACCTGATCATCCCCGACAAACAATTAAGTGTATATGAAGGCGCGGTAGCGCCCTGGAAAGGCGAGAAGCTGGGATTGTGGAAAGAACAATTCATCCGGGCTGCAAAGAAATTCGATTTTCCTGTACACAAACCCATTCACGAACTCACCGATGAACAATTGAAGGATCTGTGGGAAGGGAATGCGCATGTAAACGGGATCAATGATTTTTTCAGAGAAGTAGAACAGAATTTATACAAGGTCCAGTACCGGGTACTGTTAAGCCGGTACCGCGGACGTACCAGCTGTACTTCGTGTATGGGTTACCGTTTGCGAAAAGAAGCTTTATATGTGAAGGTGGGTGGAAAACATATCGGCGAATTGTGTGAATGGCCGGTGAAGGACCTTAAAGTTTGGTTTGATGCATTGCTGTTGAGTGCCTATGATCAACAGGTGGCTAAACGCATCCTCACGGAGATCGGATATCGCATCAATACCTTATTGGATGTGGGACTGGGATACCTTACGCTGAACCGACTGGCCAATTCACTCAGTGGTGGCGAGAGCCAGCGTATACAACTGACCCGTAGCCTCGGCAGCAATCTCACCAATGCTTTATATATTTTGGATGAACCTTCGATTGGATTACATTCCCGCGATACGGCGCGACTGATTCAGGTATTGAAAGGATTGCGTGATCTGGATAATACCGTAGTGGTGGTGGAACATGATGAAATGATGATGCGTGAAGCGGATCATATCATCGATATGGGCCCACTGGCCAGTCACCAGGGAGGCGAAGTGGTGGCCGAAGGCAACTATGATGCCATTATCAACAATATGGATAGTCTCACGGGTAAATATTTATCCGGGAAACTGTCGATCGATCCACCGGCATTGGTTCGCAAATGGAACAGGTCAGTAACGGTAACGGGTGCTCGACAAAACAACTTGAAAGATATTACGGTGGAATTTCCCCTGAATACACTTTGTGTGGTGAGTGGGGTGAGCGGTAGTGGCAAAACAACCCTTGTGAAGCAGATCCTATACCCGGCCCTGCAAAAAATGAAAGGGGAACCGGTAGAAAAGGCAGGATGGCATCGCAGTATTACCGGCGATGTAGATCGTATTGCCCGTATCGAAATGATCGATCAGAATCCGATCGGTAAATCATCGCGCAGCAATCCAGTTACCTATATCAAGGCCTATGACGAGATCCGTGATTTGTTCAGTGATCAACCGCTCAGTAAGATGCGCGGATTTCAACCCCGGCATTTTTCATTCAATGTGGATGGCGGACGATGTGATGCCTGCAAAGGAGAAGGAGAACAGGTTGTAGAAATGCAGTTCCTGGCCGATGTGCACCTGACCTGTGAAGTATGTGGCGGAAAAAGATTTAAGGAAGAAGTATTAGAAGTAAAATATCGCGATAAAAATATCCACGACATACTTGAAATGAGCGTAGATGATGCGATCGATTTTTTTGCCAGTGAAAATGCTGTGGCTAAAAAAATTCAGCCACTGAGTGAGGTAGGACTGGGCTATGTGAAACTCGGTCAATCTTCCGATACCCTTAGTGGTGGAGAAGCACAGCGGGTAAAACTGGCTTCTTTTTTGGGTAAGGGTACCGGACAAGGAAGTTTGTTGTTCATTTTTGATGAACCCACTACCGGATTACATTTTCATGATATAAAAAAACTGTTGGCTTCTTTTCATGCCTTGATAGAACAGGGGCATTCGGTAATAGTTATTGAGCACAATACTGATGTGATCCGCTCGGCCGATTGGGTCATTGATCTTGGGCCCGAAGCAGGTGATGCAGGGGGCAACCTGGTATTCGCCGGAAAACCTGCCGATCTGGTGAAATGTAAAGCAAGTATTACCGGACAATACCTGAACAGATAATTGTTTTAGCGAAGCCTATCACTCTCTTTTATGATCTTGCTGTCTTTCCGAATTCCTTTAGCCGCCATAAAAAAACTGAAGATGATCAGTGGGTGTAATATTGCTGTTAGGGAATAAGTGCCCGCTTTAAAATTCTGTACTTCGCGGTAATATAAAAAAATGAGTAAAGCTTCCAGCAGTATACCCAATAAGCTGAGTTGGAATTGGAGCGACCTGTTTTTAAAAAGAAATATGGCGACCAATGCCAATCCTCCTACTGCCAGGGTGGTCAGTAATAATAAAATATTTTCGGTACCCATTAATTCATACGGAGATAATCCTTTCGCATTGGTGCCACTGTAAAATGAAAATTTAAAACCTGCAAATGCACAGGCTGCAGCCAGCAAGAACCAAAGAGTTTGAAGGCGTTGTATCATACATTCATAATTTTACACAAAAATAATCCTATTTGCTTGTAGCAAATAGGATTATTATATAAAAATATTCAGGTCTTATTGTTTTACAAACCGATAGGTTTGTTTACTTCCATCCTCTTTCAACACCTGTAAGAAATAAGTGCCTGATGCTAATGGCATTACTTTCAGCTCTACCATATTGCTTATGGGTTTGATGGATGATATGAATTTGCCATCGCTTCCATAAACCTGAAGCGTTACTTTGTTGATATACGATGACGGCAACTGTATATTCAAGATATCTACCGCAGGATTCGGGAAGATCTTGATGTCTTCCATACCCTTATCAAATTTCACGGCGCGTACAGGTGAGTAACTGAAATTGCCTGTTTTATCGATCATTTTTAAGCGGTAATAATTCCATCCGGTTGCCGGAGCAGGATCATAATCGGTATACAGAGCCTGTGTACGTTGCAACGAGTTCACTGTTGATAAAAGCGAGAAGCCATTTGCCGTCAGCGATTTTTCCACTTCATATACACGCATATCCTGTTCATTGGTCACGTTCCAGTTCAACCTTACTTTATTGCCATCTGCAAGGGCTGTAAAATAAAGGAGTTTCAGGGGTAGGTTATTGAATGGACTTTCGGTACCAATGGTGAATCTTCTTTGTAAAGTATCGAAGCTACCACTTAAACCAGGTGCATTAACGTATCCGGAAAGACTATCAGTACCTGAATTATTTCCGGTAACCCAGCCAGCCGGGTTATCCCAGATCATCCCCGGACGGTTGATATATTGCGCCACCAATAAACTATCTCTTGCTCCAGAAGCAAGGCCACTGGCTACTCGGCTATGACCCCTCCAGGATAAACTCACTTTTGCATCATCATCGGCACCGATAGTATTGCTGGTAATCTCCCAGTATTCAACACGACTGATATGATTAATTGGAGGATTAAACACGTTTAAATAGTCGTAGGGAAATCCATCAAAATACTCGGCCGTCCAGGTGGCATTATTGGTATTTATTTTTGTCAGTTTAATGGGAGCATACAAGCTATCTGTTTTACCAATGGGGAACAGATAGAAACTGACAGTGGAATTACCCAAACGGCTCAAACGCCCGTTCACCCAACTTCTTGTATAATTGCTGGAGGAAGAAATAGCGGTAGTGGATGGGTTAGATACCAGCAAACTGTCTTTCCATAATCCACTTTTCGTAAATACGAAACCAGTATCCAGGTGCAGCAGATTCCTTACTTCGCAGGATGAAAGTAAAGTATCGCCAACTGCATTCCTGATCGTAAGGTCGTAAAATCTTGTCTTGCCAAAAAAGCTTTGTAAAAAAGATCCGTTAAAAAAAACATTACCGGTACTGCTGATATCCATTACACCAGCGGCAGTAGAATCCAACCATCCTTCGGGGTTGGTGCCTGTATTTTTATACAAATAAGTTTCTCCGTTGTTGATGAAATTACTGGTACCCTTGAAAGTAATACCACCCGTCATGACGAGCTTAGTACCAGCACTGGACACTAAGGTTACATCCGTAGCCCTAACCAATTGCTGACCCTTCGAGTTTAGGGCAAACAACACACACAATGACAATCCCGTTTTCTTTAAAAACATAACAGGTGTTTTAAAATGATCAATATGTGGTTTAAAATGGGTTGGAATTAGGCTAAGGCAATTTACAAAATATATTTATTAATAATGCATCTTAGTTTCTAAAGTGTTGGGTATAGCGGAAACTGCTGCATAAAGCCGTTAATTTCTTTGGCAATGCTACTGAGCATGGCTTCATCGTCGGCATGCAATAGGGCTTTATCAAGAAAATTTACCACAGTTTCCATATCAGATTCCTTCATGCCTCTTGTGGTAATGGCGGCAACACCCACCCGAATACCAGAAGTAACAAAGGCTGATTTATCATCGTAAGGTACCATGTTCTTATTAACCGTGATGTCTGCTTTCACCAATACATTCTCAGCTTTTTTGCCGCTGATATTCTTATTTCGGAGGTCGATCAGCATCAGGTGGTTGTCGGTGCCCCCCGAAACAATTTCATAACCTTTAGCCGTAAACGCTTTTGCCATGGCTTGCGCATTGGCAATGATCTGTTTGGCATAGATGGCAAAATCATCGCTGAGGATCTCCCCAAAGGCCACCGCTTTTGCAGCGATCACATGTTCCAGTGGTCCGCCCTGGGTGCCCGGGAATACGGCCATATCAAGCAGGTTGCTCATCATTCGGATATTACCTTTTACATCGGTAAGTCCGAACGGATTTTCAAAATCATGTTTCATCAGAATGATACCGCCCCTTGGTCCACGCAATGTTTTATGGGTAGTGCTGGTAACAAAATGACAATGTTCAAAAGGAGAACTCAATAAACCTTTCGCGATCAATCCGGCAGGGTGTGCCATATCGCACATCACAAAGGCACCTACCTCATCGGCTACTGTACGAATTCTTGCATAATCGATATCCCGACTATAGGCACTGGCTCCGCAGATGATGAGTTTTGGGCGGTGCGTACGCGCTTGCGATTCCAACATTTCATAATCAATAAGCCCGGTTTCTTTCTTTACACCATAAAAATGTGGCTTGTATAATTTACCCGAAAAATTCACTGCCGAACCATGGGTCAGGTGACCACCCATACTGAGATCGAGACCAAGGATAGCATCACCGGGCTGTAAGATGGCCAGCATCAGCGCTGCATTAGCCTGGGCTCCGCTATGGGGTTGTACATTGGCATAAGCGCAATCAAATATTTGTTTTAGGCGGTCGATAGCCAGTTGTTCAACCTGATCTACGATCTCACATCCTCCATAATACCTTCTTCCGGGATAGCCTTCAGCGTATTTATTGGTGAGGGGACTGCCCATGGCTTGCATTACGGCAAGACTGGTAAAATTCTCGGAAGCGATAAGTTCAATGCCATGGCGCTGGCGTTCCAGTTCTTTATTGATCAGGTCGAAAACCAAATTATCTTTCAACATAAATTTCTTTTTTGCACCGCAAATATACAGCCATCCATTAGTTGATGCATGGATTATTACACGAATGTGTATATATCAGTTTTCAATTAGCCAAAATTTACTACTTTCACAGCCCGTTTGAGCAAAGAACATCTATCATTATTGTAAACTAAATGTGCTGCCCATGGCAGATCGGGTTATACAATGAAGGCAATTATTCCGGTAGCAGGGGCTGGCACCAAGCTTCGCCCTCATACATATACACAGCCCAAGGCGTTGATTCCCCTTGCGGGCAAAACCATTCTCAGTATCATAGTTGATCAGTTACATGAAGCAGGGATCAATGATTTCATTTTTATTGTGGGTTACCTGGGAGAAAAGATTCAGGACTATGTGAAGGCTAAATACCCGCATTTAAATTGTTATTTTGTGCATCAGAATGAACGGTTCGGGACCGGACATGCCATTGAACTTACTAAAGCCATTGCGGGAAATGATGAACTATTGATCGTGCTGGGCGATACCATTGCTGAGTATGATGTAAAAGAGATCATGCAATCGCCACATTCCATGTTGGGTGTAAAGAAAGTAGATGACCCCCGTAATTTTGGTGTAGCCGAAATTGAAGAGGATGGATTTATCAGTAGGGTAGTGGAAAAACCTTCAATACCCAAGAGCAATATGGCCCTGGTGGGTGTATATAAAATAAAAGAAACGGATTTTCTGTTTGCTTGTCTGGATAAAATCATCGCCTCTGGCATCAAAAGCTACGATGAGTTTAACCTCACGGATGCACTTGAATGCATGATCCAGCGCGGGGCGAAGTTCCAGGCATTTAAAGTACAGAATTGGTTCGATTGTGGAAAAAGAGAAACCCTGCTCGAGTCAAATGCCACTTTACTGAAGAAATTCGGTGGTAATGTGCCGGAGCAACATAGTTTTGAAAATACCATCATCATCAATCCCGTGAGTATTGGCGAGGGTTGCGATATTAAAAATTCAGTGATCGGCCCCAATGTTACCATCGGCGAAAATACCCAGCTCAATCATGCCATCATCAAGGATTCCATCATTGGAAGCTATTCCAAGCTGAATGAGATCGTGCTCAATAATTCCCTGATCGGCAGCGATGCTGAGGTAAAAGGCGTGTGCCGGAGCCTCAATATCGGCGATAATACTGCCATCGATCTGGGCGGCGGCGCCAGGGGCTAACCCGAGTTAGCAGGCCTTAGAACCCCATTTCATCACTTTTTTATTAAAAATCGGCTGATTTGTAAAATAAGTTTACTTACTTTGCGTTTCAAAGTACTTTCAAAATCTTTATATTATTTTGATTACTTTAGAACTTAATTGCTTTATGAACAACAGGATCACGGAATTATTCCAGATAGAATACCCCATCATTCAGGGGGGTATGATCTGGGCCAGCGGTTGGGAACTGGCCAGTGCCGTCAGTGAGGCAGGAGGGCTTGGTCTCATCGGAAGCGGTAGCATGCATCCTGATGTGTTGCGCACCCATATCCGAAAATGTAAAGCAGCCACCCAAAAACCTTTCGGTGTAAATCTTCCCCTGATCTATCCGGATATCGACAAACATGTACAGATCATCATTGAAGAAAAAGTACCCGTGGTATTCAGTTCTGCAGGCAATCCATCTGTTTGGACTTCAACCCTGCAGCAGCAAGGCATTAAAGTGGCACATGTAGTGAGCAGTTCGCGCTTTGCCGCAAAAGCCGCCGCAGCCGGATGTGATGCAGTTGTGGCAGAGGGTTTTGAAGCGGGCGGACATAATGGAAAAGAAGAAACAACCACCATGGTTCTGATTCCAGCCGTTTGCCAGGCAGTTACCATTCCGGTCATAGCGGCTGGTGGTATTGCTACCGGCAGACAAATGCTGGCAGCGATGGTATTGGGTGCATCAGCTGTACAAATGGGCAGCAGATTTGTAGCCAGTACAGAAGCTTCTTCTCACCAAAAATTTAAAGAGTTGGTAATCGCCGCTAAGGAAGGCGATACACAACTGATGTTAAAACAAATCACCCCTGTTCGATTACTCAAGAATAATTTCTTTCAACTGGTTGAACAGGCGCAACAACAAGGAGCATCAGTAGAATCGCTTACTCAATTACTGGGAAAGGGCCGTGCAAAAAAAGGTATGTTTGAAGGCGACCTTGAAGCCGGTGAATTAGAGATCGGTCAGGTGAGCGCACTGCTGAATAATATTATTCCTGCTGCAGAAATTGTGCAAACAATCTGGAAGGAATTTAAAATGGCATTAGAACAGCCACTGAAATAAATTATTACATTTGCCCAACAATAAAATTTTGTTAATCAACCAATCACAAATGTTACGACAATCTGTGCACTACGTTTCTACTATAAAAAAACTATTGATTCTTTCTGTCTTATTACTGATCATGCAATCTAATCAGGCTCAGGCACAGCCTCCTGTTAAAGATCCAAGCAATCCGGATATGCCCAACCTGCCTACCCAGATGCCTCAGGCTCAATTATATGAAGCATTGAAAGACAAAAATCCCGATAACCAAAAAACGATCGGGACTGATAAAAACAAAACATCCAAAATTGAAAAAGATAGTCTGGTAAAAGAAAATACACCACAGTCTATCAATAAGGCCGAAGACACTTATGGTATGAATCTTTTCAGGGCCGGCGTAGTAGCATCCATTACCGAACTTTCTACCCCGCCATTGGATTACCCAATCGGTGTTTATGACCATGTTATCGTATCCTTATGGAACGGCGCAGAAGCCACATTCGAATATACTGTAGCCCGAGATGGATCAATATTTCCGGCAGGCCTGGGGAAAATATACTTGCAGGGACTCACCTTCGAAAATGTACGATCTTTGATCACCCGGCGATTCAAATCCTTTGTTCCGCCTTCTACCAATATTACCGTGTCGATTGGGCAGCCCCGTACCATCAATGTGAATGTAGCTGGCGAAGTGAATACGCAAGGACCGGTTACTGTTTCTGCATTTACCAATGCATTTAATGTGATCGCCATGGCGGGCGGACTTACCGATATGGCTAATTTACGGGAGATACAGATCAAACGTAATGGCCGCGTGATCGATGAACTGGATGTATATAAATATTTAACCACCGGCGATTTCGGAAAACATATTTATCTCGATAACAATGATTTTGTAATTGTACAAACAGCCGCTAAGAAAGTAAAGGCCGAAGGAAAATGGAAACGTCCTATGTATTATCAGTTGAAGCCAGATGAAGGCATGAAGGCTTTATTGAAATACAGTGGTGGTTTATTGAAAGATGCATTTTCGAGCGGCGTGAAAGTATACCGGACCGATCTGGAAAAACAAGTCATTCGTGATGTAAATGTAACTGCCATCATCAATCCTACCAATGATCCAAGATTCAGGAATGAGGATTTTTTATTGCAGGATGGAGATATCGTAAAAGTGATCCCTGTTAATCCCGGGCTCATCAATAAAGTAGAACTGAAAGGAGAAATATCTTATCCGGGTCAGTACGAGATCCGTAAGGGCGACAGGTTATTCGACCTCATCAACCGCGCCGGTGGCATCACCCGGAATACTTATTTGCCACGCGCTTATATTTTCAGGGGTGGAGGAGATAGTACCAATATCAAGGCTGATAAACTGGAAGTGAATTTGACCGATATCGGAAAAAATGATCAGTCAAGTATTCATAATATAGAACTGAGTCCGAATGACCAGGTATTGTTTTTCAGCAACAACCAGTTTGCCGATAAACAATATGTGGAAATTTTTGGCGAAGTAAGAAAAGAAGGGAAAGTTAACAAATACGGCGGCATGACGCTGCAGGATCTGTTGTTCTTATCCGGTGGATTGAAACAATCTGCCGAATTCGGAAGGATCGAGATCTCCAGCATCGTGGATATAGATTCAGCCAAAAAAGAACAGCAACCAACACGCACCATTTTAAAAACCATCAAAGTATCACCTGCATTGGAACTGGATAGTGTGTCGGCCAGCATCGTATTGAAACCTTATGATCAGATATATGTGCGTAAGAATCCTACATTCGAATTACAGCAACTGGTACAGATCAATGGATTGGTTACCTATGCAGGTCCTTATCCAAGATTGAACAAATTTGAGCGACTCTCTTCTTATATTGAAAGAGCCGGCGGTATTCGGGAGAATGCTGACCTCAGCGGTGCTTTGTTATACAGAAAGAAAACCCAGTATTTCAGAGACAATGTGGCGTCTAAAATAGCTTCCATCACCGATTCGCTGGGTAATATCAGAATTGATTCTGCCGAAAGATCCATTGCCGAAGTTTCGCAGGAGCCCATCAGTATTGAACTGTACAAGGCATTGAAATATAAGAATTCGAAATACGATATCATCATGCAGGATGGAGATATTGTTTTTGTTCCCGAGATAAATCCATTTGTGAATGTAAAGGGTACGGTGCAATCTCCCCTCAAGTTGGCCTTTGATAAAGAACATTCCGGTGTTGGATATTATATCGACAAGGCGGGCGGATATGGATTACGTCCATGGCGATCTCGCATTTATGTGCAATATGCAAACGGAAAAAGCAAGCGTACCCGGAGTATGTTCTTCATGCATTTCTATCCGAAAGTGGCAGCAGGAAGTACAGTGAATGTACCATTCCGGCCTGAAGGAAAAGGCGCATCTGATGTGGCACAGCAGATATTCGTGTCGATCATTCCGGTGGTCACCGCAGCACTCATCGCCAAGATTCTGGTAAAATTATAATTTAAAAAAGTTAACAACCTACGCATGACTAATATTGAATTCATCAAGCAACTGATAAAACGACTGCAAAAATTCAGTTGGTTTATCGTTATACTTGGAATCGGGGTTGCTGGTTTTTTCTTTTATATGGCCGGAAGGTCGTTGGTATTGTACACCTCTACCGCTACAGTGTTCCCGCTGAATAGTTCTACCGATAATACCGTTTCTTCTTCTACCATCAGCAATATTCTGGGACTTTCCGATGCGCCAAAATCGTTCAGTGGTGAAGCTTCCATCAATATCATGGAGTTGGCAACCAGCAGAAGAACCCGTGATGCAGTAGCCATGGAAAAGATACCTTCATTGCAAAATAAAATGATCTCCGAACTATTGATCGAGGAATATAATAAGCATACGGGATTCATGCAGAATGAAACCATCAGGCCACCGAAGGATAGTTTGCAGTTGGTGAATATCGCCAGCAATTTGTTGAAGGGGGGCATGCAGGCCAAGATTAATAAGAACGGTATCCTGGAACTGCATTACAGCAATACCAGTCCTGAACTGGTTAGGGAAGTGAGTTATGTGTACATCGATAAACTTTCCAGTTTTTATATCGACCTGAAAAAGAAAAAGGCCCAGATCGATTATGAGTTTTCAAAGAAAAAAGTGGATTCTCTGTTGAATGTATTGAATAGCCTTGATCAACGTGCTATTACACTGGATGAAAGTACTTTTTTTACACCAGAGGAATTGAAGCGATACAATTTGCCCAAGCAGAATCTTGCACAGGATAAGGCTACCGTACAATCGCAGTACTACTACGCTGTGAACAACCGCGAAGCCGCTGCTTATAAATTGCAAAAAGAAACGCCGATCATTGAACCATTGGATAAGCCCGAGCCACCCTATGATCAAACCCGAAAATCAAAACTGCTGTATAGTGTAATCGGACTAATACTTGGATTGTTCTTGGGCATTGCCATCGTGAGCTGGAAAGTGATCAGCCGTTTCCTGGGCGATGAACTGAATAAGGCTATTGAAAAAGCATCAGCTGCACAGCCTCCGCCAACGCCAGATACCGTATAAGGATAAAAAAATTGAAGCCCTGCATAAAAAAATATGCAGGGCTTTTTTTATTTTATACCCGCTTTAAAACCATCAGCGACCACTCTTCGACATCCCGATAGCTATCGGGACAGAGTGACATCTTCTTTCATGTTGTTGTCAGGCTGAGCTTGTCGAAGCCGGTAAATACCAAGAAACTTTTTTAATCCCAAATCACACTTTCATTTATTTTCTAAAAGCCCATTTGATCATTTCCTTCCAGCTTGGTTTTTTTCCATACATCAATATTCCCGTTCTATAAATACGAGCAGCAAACCAGGTAGTGAACATAAAGCCTATCACCAGCGAAACCATCGATAAGCCCAATTGCCACCAGGGCACAGTATTGGGAACACCGAATGGTATCCTTGCCATCATAACTATGGGCGAGCTAAAGGGGATGATGCTGGCCCATACTGCCACCGGACTGGATGGATTGGAAATAGTAGGCGTCATCAAAGCAATTGAAAAAATGATGAGCATGGTGATGGGGAAACTCAGTGATTGCGCTTCACGCATATCTTCATTGATGGCACTGCCAATGGCTGCATACAATGATGAATAAAAGAAGAAACCTGCCAGCAGATAAAAAATAAAACAACCCACAACCAACGGAAGATTTACACTGGTGAAAACATTCTGGATATGGCCTACCATTTCCGACATATTGCCGCCACCAGCACCACTGGTTTTTCCAATATTGTAAATAATAAATATGCAGGCGATCCAGATGAGGAACTGGGCAAGTGCCACCATACCGATACCGATTATTTTTCCGACCATTAATTGGAAAGGTTTAACGGAGGATACTACCACTTCTGCAATGCGACTGGTCTTTTCTTCTGTAACACCCATCATCACCTGGCTTCCGTACAGCAATAAGATGATGTACATCAGGAATCCGCATACATATCCGATAGTGGTTGCAATCACTACATTGGCATTCTTATCTTTTTGATTTTTTAGCTTTAAACTTACCGTTTTGTTAAGAATAGTTTCTTTATCGATATCAAGCCCAAGACTATCGTGTTTGATCTTATTCCAGATCTGATTCACTTTCCGCTCTACGGGATTGATGGCACCCATTCCGAAGGATTTTTTGGTGTTCACCATCAGGCTGTCGGTCCCGGTCTTCCAGTCGAAATTTTGAGGGATCACCACATATCCGTCGTATCCCATTGAATCAAAGGATAGCATTGTTTTTTCGGTATTTTCCGAAATCAATTTTAGGGTATTGGATGAGTCGTTGCCATTCACCAACTGTACCAGTTTTTCTGAGAACAATCCTGAATGGTCGATCAGCGCGATCTTAAGATCTTCCCGCGTTTTATCGGCTATATAACCTGTGCCAAATATGAGACCGAGATATAGCAACGGAAACATAATGGTACTGATGATGAATGTTCTTTTTCTGACCCGGGTCAGAAATTCTCTTTGTATAATGAGGAGTATCTTGTTCATGGTATTTGTAAATAAATGGTAGGTTAAGCAGAAATGGTTTGAAATTGTCTGGCGGTAGGTGTTCCTTCAACCAGTTTAATAAAGATATCGTTGAGTGAAGGAAGGATCTCTTTGAATGAATTGATATTGATGCCCTGTTGCATAAAATATCCCAATACATCATTGGGTTTGAATCCTTCGGCAATGCGAACGATAAGTCCTTCTTTATTTTGACCGATCACTTCAAAGGCCTGACTTTGTATCGTGTCGGGAACATGTTCCAGCTGAATGCCATACAGATTCTCTTTAAATTCCTGTTTGATCTGTTGAACACTTCCATCCAGTATTTTTTTTCCTTTGTTCACCAGCACGATCTGATCGCAGATCTCTTCAACCTGTTCCATACGGTGCGTACTGAATATTATGGTCGATCCTTTTTTTGCCAGCCGGTATATCTCATCTTTAATGAGGTTACTATTTACCGGATCCAGTCCGCTGAAGGGTTCATCCAAAATGATCAGGTCGGGTTCGTGCAATACTGTGATCACGAACTGAAGTTTTTGTCCCATGCCCTTGCTAAGGTCTTCCACTTTCTTATTCCACCAGGAATCCATCTCCAGTCTGGCAAACCAGTCCTTTATTTTTACCATCGCATCCTGCCGACTCAATCCTTTCAACCGGGCCAGGTAAAGTGCCTGTTCGCCAATCTTCATCTTTTTATACAGGCCTCTTTCTTCGGGCATATAGCCAATAAAGCGGGCATCATTCTCTGGGTCGAATGGTTTGCCTTTCAGGATGATCTCTCCTGAATCGGGATAGAAGATACCGGTGATCATCCGGATCAACGTCGTTTTACCGGCACCGTTAGGTCCGAGTAAACCGAAAATGCTCCCTTGCGGTATTTCCAAACTGATATCGTCCACCGCTTTTTGTGTGGCGAAGTATTTTTTTAAATTACGAACTTCCAGAATATTCATTGACTAGTGTTTTTGGAGTTGTAAATGTAAGGCTTGATACATAATAAAGTATTCTGCAATATTATGGGCGGAAATAATCTAATGCAGTAGGGCGCCTAGCACAAGGGCGATCCTTTCTCCATCCATGGCAGCACTCACGATCCCTCCTGCATATCCGGCTCCTTCGCCGCAGGGGTATAGGTTCTGTAACTGAGTATGGGAAAGGGTTTCGGGGTTTCTCGGGATGCGTACCGGAGAGGAGGTGCGGCTTTCGGTGGCCACAACCAGGGCTTCATTGGTAAAGTACCCCGGCATTTTTTTCCCGAATTGTATAAATGCTTTCGCCAGCGACTGGTATATAAAATCAGGCAGTACTTCTTTTAATTGTACAGAATTAAGGCCTGGCTGATAGGAAGCTTGTGGTAAACTGGCTGAATGTTTTCCGGCACTGAAATCAGCCATGCGTTGGGCAGGGGCAATAAATTTTCCTCCTCCTGCGGTATAACAGGCCTGCTCTACCATTTGCTGGAACTGTAAAAATAGGAGGGGGTTAGCATTTGCAGGCATATCGGCGTTCCCTTTGTGTTGAATGCTTTGTAAAGCATCGGGCATTTCAACCTGTACCACCATTCCGCTGTTGGCATAGGGGTTATTTCTTTTGGATGGGCTCCATCCATTTACCACCAGTTCTCCGGCTGCAGTGGATGCGGGGGCAATGATACCACCCGGACACATACAGAATGAGAATACTCCCCGGTTATTGATCTGTTGAACAAGGCTGTAAGCCGCAGGCGGAAGATCGTTACCTCTTGAGGGGCAGTGATACTGGATCTGATCGATCAGTTGCTGTGGATGTTCTATCCTCACGCCTAAGGCAAATGGTTTTGCTTCAATTTGAATATTATTATGCTGCAGCAATTCAAAAATATCACGGGCACTATGTCCGGTGGCCAATATGAATGCATCGGCTGTAAATCGGTCACCATCTGCCGTTGTAACAGATTTGATCCGGTCATGTTCAATTTGCAGTCCGGTCATTTTTTTCTCAAAAAGATAAACCCCGCCGCTTTCAATGATCTGTTCCCGCATGGCGGTAATGATCTGGGGCAGCTTATTAGTGCCGATATGCGGATGAACGTCGGAGAGGATATTTTCAGTGGCTCCAAAATGCACGAAAATTTGAAGGATACGATCAATATTGCCTCTTTTGTTGCTTCGGGTATAGAGTTTTCCATCGCTATAGGTACCAGCCCCTCCTTCACCGAAGCAGTAATTGCTTTCGGGGTTAAGGATACCGGCTTTATTAAGTAATGCAAGGTCGCGCCGCCTGGCCTGCACATCCTTACCCCTTTCCAGGATAATGGGTTTTATGCCTAATTCTATTAACTGAAGGGCAGCAAATAAACCAGCCGGACCAGCTCCAATGATGACCACTGATCTTTTGGCATGTTGTACATTTTGAAAATGGAATATCTGTTTTTCTCTTTCCTGAACCGGCTCATTAATGAATACCTGAACAGTGAGGTTGATCCAAATGGTTTTGGATCTTGCGTCAATAGATCGTTTTAGAATATGGAAACCAACAATTGAATCAGGCGACTTGCCTGTTACTTTGATGATAGCCTGTGCTATGTGTTGATGACTGGCAGCTTCGGAGGGAAGCAACCGGAGGATGATATTTTTCGGCATCGTGTTAGGTGTTTATCCTAAAAACAGATTATTATTAATTGAGCCTTGTGGATTCATCTATTAAAAAGGCAGATCATCCACTGCATCCGGAGGGGTAGCAGAAAATGTATCAAGCGGTTCCAGATAATCATTATCGGTTACTGCTTTTCCGGGTTGCATCAGTTGTTCAATTCTCCAGGCATCCAGGTTGGTGATATAATTCACTTTCCCGTCTTTTTCCCATTTGCTTCCCTTGATATTAAAATACACTTTGATATCATCACCGATATTCACCCGATCAATAATGGTAGTCTTATCCTGAACACACTGAAATTTAACGTAATTCGTAATGGTACGGCCATTGATATCATCGGTTTTTTCCACTGCAAATTCCCGTGTTTTAAACGTTTCAGTTCTTTGCACCGTATCATATTTAGCCACTAATTTCCCGGTCAGTTCATAGCTCATATCTATATGTTTATGGGCCAAATGTAAACTTATTTTATGGATTTTGTTTGCAGCCGGGTAAGGGTTGTATCCAGTACTGTATTCAAATACGGCTTCTCAGATTATATGTGAATAAAATTGATTGCGCTTGGGGCTAATGAAATCCCATAATTTCAAAGAGTTGTGATTTCACAGGTTTCGGGAAAAACAAGGTTGAATGTATTTTGTACCGGGTAACTTGTGGAGGAGGAATGTGGGTAAAATTCTTTATTGGCCTTGTTTTTAGCCCTTAAACCTGCTTTTTTGACTATTTTATTTTACGCATTTATGGGTTTTGGAGGGCGGGGAAACGGGTGCTGTATTGCATAAAATCTAATACTGTGGTATTAGGGAAAAAAACAAGTGAATAAAAAATTTTTTTTTCAACAATTTATTCGATATTCGTTGTCCTGCTAAAGTTTTTTTTCACATTTATTAATGAGAAAAATTGCTTCCCAGAGAAACACCCGAAATAAATTCTTAAAACCAGGATATAAATTGCTTAAGGAATAATGGAGAAAGCGTTTGATAAAGTTTGGGCTAGCTGTTTGGAAATTATAAAAGACATTGTTGAATGGCAGCATTTCAAAACATGGTTTGAACCCATTAAGCCAGTAGCGTTAAAAGAAAAAATTTTAACGATACAGGTTCCCAGTCAGTTTTTTTATGAATACCTGGAAGAGCATTATGTATCCTTGTTAGCAAAAACATTGAAAAGAGAATTAGGCGCTGCCGCAAGGTTGGAATATAGAATTATGGTGGATAGTGGTAACAGCAAGAACAAACCTCTTACGATGGATGTGCCGGGTAACGGTTACAAATCATATTCAAATAACGAAATGGATTTTCCGCTCGTCATAAATAATCCAGTTAAAAATCCGTTCGTGATCCCGGGTCTTAAGAAGATGCAGATCGACCCGCAACTAAATCATGCCTATACTTTTGAAGCCTATATTGAAGGAGATTGCAACCGGGTAGCCCGCAGGGCGGGAAAGACCGTAGCCGAGAAGCCGGGAGCCACATCTTTCAACCCATTGGTGATCTATGGCGGGGTAGGTTTGGGGAAGACCCACTTGGCCCAAGCCATTGGTAATGAGGTGAAAAGGATCCATCCCAACAAGGTAGTGTTGTACGTAAGTTCAGAGAAATTCATCAACCAGTTCATTGATCATGGCCGCAATGGCGCCATCAATGATTTCATACATTTTTATCAGCTGATCGATGTGTTGATCATTGATGATGTTCAGTTCTTCAACCGGGCTGAAAAATCACAGGATGCCTTCTTCTCTATCTTTAATCACTTACATCAAAGTGGCAAGCAACTGGTTTTAACCAGTGATAAGGCGCCAAAAGATCTGGAAGGTGTTCAGGAAAGATTATTGAGCAGGTTCCGGTGGGGCTTAAGCGCAGATCTGCAGGTACCTGATTATGATACCAAGATTGAGATACTGGAGAAAAAGATGAAGAACGACGGATTAGAGATGCCTCGTGAGGTGGTAAAATATATTGCATATAATATCAATAGTAATGTGCGCGAACTGGAAGGTGCCTTGATCTCATTGTTAGCACAATCCTCTTTGAACAAAAGAGAGATCGATCTGGAACTGGCCAAGAAAGTACTGCGCAATTTTGTAAAATCATCCAGCAAGGAGATCACTATTGATGCCATTCAGAAAATGGTTTGTGAATATTTCGATGTGCCTTATGATAAATTGCTGCAAAAGACCCGTAAGCGTGAAATTGTGCAGGCAAGGCAGATCACCATGTTCCTGGCAAAGGCATTCACCAAGAATTCTCTGAAAACAATTGGGGAGCATTTTGGTGGGCGCGACCATACCACGGTTATTCACAGTTGCCAAACGGTAAAAGACCTGATGGATACCGATAGTTTATTCAAAGAGAGTGTGCTGGAATTGCAGCAGAAGGTGCAATTGGCCGCTATGTAAAATAAAAAAGCTTTATACAAGGAAGTCCGGGCCCCATGGTTCCGGACTTTTTTCTATCAGAGAATAATTTATTTACGGATATTTTCATTTTGTTTTGGGTAATCGCCGATGGAATTGTATTTTTGCCACCCCTTTCGAAAGAAGGGCGGGTCTTAAGGACTCAAGAGCCGGAGAGGTGCCTGAGAGGCCGAAAGGAACGGTTTGCTAAATCGTCGTACGGGTTAAACTGTACCGTGGGTTCGAATCCCACCCTCTCCGCAAGTTTTTTGAATATGCAGAGTGAGTATGGTTAAACTGTTCCGCCGCGGCGGATCGAATCCCAGCTCTCCGCAAAAAGATCTTATTTTTTTCTTGTATGGGTGTTCCCAATAAACCCTGCAAATATTTTTATTGTTCGGGATGTAGCGTAGCCCGGTTATCGCGCCTGGTTTGGGACCAGGAGGTCGCAAGTTCGAATCTTGCCATCCCGACAAACAAAATCCATCAGCGAAGCTGATGGATTTTGTGTTTAAGGAGTTTAAGACGCTGACGCTGGTTTAAGTGGTTTAGAAATACCATACCAAAACAGCGCTGATTGCATTGATTTTCTCTTCATTTGGCCATCCACTTTAAATGTCGCTGAAAGTTTGTTTATCATTCTTCGTAGTAATAAGAATAGTCAATACCTTTCATAAATATTTCCCTGTCATTTATTTTTTTGGTGAGTGCTGCTGCTATCAGTTGCTTTAAAACACTGCTATCGACTGTACTAATGATCATAGCGTTCATATAATTCTCCTTTTTTATTTTGCTCCAGCCCACACATTTTTTTAGTTGTTTTTTTAGTATCATATCCAGCCATATTCTTGTACTTCGGCCATTACCTTCCATAAAGGGATGTGCCTTATTCATTTCGGCATACTTAAAGATTATTTCTTCCAGTGTGATTTGCGGCATGGCATCTATTTGTTTCAATGTACTCTTTAAGTACTGAGCATACATAAACCGATAACCGCCTTTTGAAATATTTTTTTCTCTAATTTGGCCAGCAAAATCATACAAGCCGCCAAACAAATATGCGTGTATTTGTTGTAAACCCTTTGTAGTACCCAGTTCAAATTCGTTTATCAAACTGCTTTCAAATAATGCATATGCTTTCTTCTTACTTTGTCCGTCGATGCTGTTATCGCTGTAAAGAA
>CAIRHQ010000147.1 GCA_903878475.1 uncultured Bacteroidota bacterium
AGCCGGATTTTTCACAAACAAGAAAAATACGGATGCCCTACCAATGGAAGAAATGTGGGTGCAGAAAAGATTGTTTCAGGCGATAAAAAAGCCATTGCCGCAGAAAAAAAAGCGAAATACAAAGGAGGAAGAAAATACTATAAAGAATAATCCGAATAAATAATAACCGTACCGATCTAAACTAATTAATCCGAAAACCAACACCTATGAGCTACGAACTTCAAACCGGAGCTGGTGCCACCGAAGCCGTCATTGATGACAATTGCAGCATGTCTAAATTTTATGCCATCGCTGATAAAATGACGGAAGATCTCCGCATCAAATTTGAAAACCAGACCGACAATGCCGATTCACTTTATTGGGATTTCCGTTACAAGGGTCAGGACCTGACACTTCGTTACGATATGTTCAATGGAGTAAGCATTTGTCCGCAGGAAGAAAAAAGCAGTCCTAAGAAAAACAATGTGATCAGATCGATCGCCTTTTTCCTGGAGCACAGTGCTTTTTGATCAGTATGATTTTTCCTCAATACTGTCGAGTATATTACAATAGCTGATATACCGGTCAATATGTACTGCCCCTTCCTCTACTGCCTTCTTTACCGCACATCCCGGTTCATTCATATGCATACAGTTGTTGAACTGACAATCATTGATCAGTGCCCGCATCTCCGGAAAATAATGTGATAATTCCTGCCGTGGAATATCCACCAGGCCAAGTTCCCTGATCCCTGGAGTATCAATGATCTTGCCGCCAAACGGAAGGTCGAACATTTCTGCGAAGGTTGTGGTATGCAATCCTTTCCCGCTCCAGCCGCTCACATCCTGTGTTTTCAATTGCATGTCGGGAAATATGGTATTGATGAATGATGATTTACCCACACCCGAGTGACCGCTCAGTAAGGTGATTTTATCTTGCAACAATAATTTTACAGCGTCTACACCCTCGCCGGATTCAAGGCTCATGGCATATACCGGATAACCAATGCGCTCATACATTTTTTTGATTTCCAAAAACCGATCCTGCTCTTTTTGTTTGTACAGATCGATCTTATTGAACACAATGATGGATGGAATATGATAAGCCTCCGAAGTGATCAAGAACCGATCGATGAACCCCGTTGATGTTTTAGGGTCCTTCAGCGTAGCAAACAACAACGACTGATCGAGGTTGGAAGCAATGATATGGTGATGGTGTTTATTGGCCGGCGAGGTTCGGGTGATATAATTTTTTCGGTCATGGATCACCGTGATGGTTACCGACCCTTCCAGTTCATTTTCTGTTTCAATGTCTACGGTATCTCCAACGGCGATCGGATTGGTACTGGTTAATCCCTCGATCTTAAACTTGCCCAGCATGCGTCCGTTGAATTTTTTCAGCGATTCAGGTGCTTTGGTATCGTCAATTTCTTTTACCACATACCAGTTGCCTGTACTTTTATATACGGTTGCCTTCATTGCCTACGAAATTACATGAATTTACCAACTCCCGTTAAATAAGCCCTCGGGGATGGATCAGGGGAATTTTTTAAACAAGGTGAACCTGAGCAGGAATTCCAAAAGGATGAACAGAAGCGCTGCCATGACGAAAGGAAAAAACTTTTCAGTGACCCGGGTAGTATTGGTTATAGAAAGTTTCGTTTTTTCAAGTCCGTTGATCTCATCATAGATACCGACCAATCCAAGATTGTCCTTTGCCCTGAAATATTTGCCCCCGGTTTCGGTAGCAATTTCTTTCAATAAATTTTCATCGATCGATACTTTACTATCCTGCATCACCACCCCCAACGGTGTTTGAACGGGTTGCCGGGCAATACCATCTGTACCTACTCCGATGGTGTATACTTTCACACTGAATGTTTTGGCAATTTCCTTGGCGGTTTGCGGGTCAATCAATCCACCGTTATTTTCTCCATCGGTCAATAGGATCACCACTTTGCTTTTTGCCTTGCTTTGGCGCAACCGGTCTACACTGGTGCCCAATCCTGATCCAATGGCGGTGCCATCTTCGAGCAGTCCGTTGCGGATGTTCTGGATGGCATCGATCAGTACCGCATGGTCGGTAGTCAGCGGACATTGGGTAAAACTTTCGCCCGAAAATATCACCACGGCAATTCGATCAGTAAGTCGCTTGTTCACAAAATCAATGGCTACTTTTTTTGCTGCTTCCAGCCGGTTGGGGGCAAAGTCCTGCGCCGTCATACTTCCACTTACATCCAAACAAATGACGATATCAACTCCTTCGCCCTCTGCATGCTGTTCTTCATTGATGGTTTGGGGCCGGGCCAGTGCCACGATAGTAACGGTAATGGCTAATAGCCTGAGCAGAAAAGGCAGGTGCCGTAAACTTGTTTTCCATGAACCCAATCCCGGTGCCGAAATATCGGAAAGCAGCAAAGCGCCCTGATGACGGTGCTGATACTTAATATACCAGATCAGCAGCACAGGGATCAATGCGAGCAGCAGAAAGCACCAGGGATGGGCGAAACTTATATTTTTAAAGTAATTGTACAGCAATTTTATATTTTTTGTTGAGCCAGCAACTGCTCAATCTGTTTTATGGAATGAACCATCCCGGTTAAACAATCTTTTGATTCAGTTCTCTCTGGCAGGTATTTGGCAAATTTAACGGCATCGCCGCAACGCAGCACAGTGGCCAGTGAGGAAAGATCATCGGTGCTCAATCCTGTTTCCTTCAACACGATCAACAGATCACCTGTGGTTTGATTGTTCCGGTTCTTATGATGCCTTCCACTTAAGTATTGTTTTACTATTTCCGACAGTTTGATATGGAAACGTTTGATCGAAACAGCTTCGGTCAGTTCAGCCGATTCCAGTTTTTTCAATTCCTGCATGGCCACCTCGTATGGGTTTACCCTTTTACCCTTTTCTGCGAGGGGCCGCTTGTTTTTATTTTTCAGGTAACGCCAAATAAAGAAACCGATCAGTAACAATAACAAGATACCGGCAGCGATATAATACCATGTATAATCAGTGATACTTACGTTCATGATGGGCTTGATATCGCGCAACTGATTGCTGCTATCGGCCGGAGCAAATGACACTTTTATAGGAATCGAATCGGTAAAAACATTGTAGGTGGTATCGTCTTTTATTGGATCAAAATTGAGCAACATGGAAGGGATCGTCCATCTGCCCGAATCAAAACTGGTGAGGGTGATCGTTTGCTGTATGGCTTTCGAATTGTCTTTATACAACAAGGTATCAACCTTGCCCTTATCAACGATATCGAAATGAGGAATGGAATCAGGTACCACGATCCAATGAGGCTTTACACTGGCAGGATCATAGATCCCCTTGATGGTAAGCGTAAATTGTTCACCGATCAGGATCTCTTGTTTATCCACCGTTGTTTGTACCTGGTGCGATTGAGCCAACAGCCCAATTGGAGAAAGCATCAAGGCCATCGAAAAAAATACAACAGCCCGATACATCCGTTGATGATGATGCCCTGGTATCGCTTTAAAAATATATTGGAAAAGGACCATCAATTGCGTTTGATAAAAAATTGTTGTAAGATCTTTACATAATCCTCATCCGTGCGAACATGCAGCAGTTCGGCCCCGGCCTTTCTGAAATAATTTTTGCTTAACTCGCTTTGCTGCATAAAATGCTGATGATAATTGTACCGCACAGTAGCAGAGCTGCTATCGATCCATCTACTGGTATCCGATTCAGCATCCTGCACCTGTATCAGTCCTGCTTCAGGCAATTGCATATCCATTTTATCATATACCCTTATCCCGATCACATCATGCTTGTTGCCGATCACCTTCAGGTCATCATCGTACCCGGTGGTTAAAAAATCGGAGAGTACAAATGCGATGCTGCGTTGTTTCACGGCATGACTGAAGTACCGAATGGCTTCATCCAGGTTGGTGCCTTTGCGTTTACCCCTGGTCGTTAATAGTTCGCGTACAATGTATAAGGCATGCTGGCGACCTTTTTTGGGAGGAATGAATTTTTCAATGGTATCGCTGAAAAATATCACCCCCACTTTATCATTATTGCTGATGGCGCTGAACGTGAGTACCGCAGCCATTTCGGTGATCAGTTCCTGTTTCAGGCGGGTAACGGTGCCAAATAAATTGCTGGCACTGGTATCGATCAGCAACATCACGGTAAGTTCTCTTTCTTCTTCAAAAACCTTGGTAAAAGGATGACTGAACCGGGCACTCACATTCCAGTCGATGAACCGAACATCATCGCCGGCATAGTATTCCCGCACTTCCCGGAAGCTCATTCCTTTTCCCTTGAACGCAGAATGATACTCACCCGTAAACAAATGGGTGGTGATCTTCTTGCTCTTGATCTCCAGTTCTCGAACCTTTTTTAATATCTCTTCGGTGGTCATCATGTTGTTTCCTGAATATTCAAACCAGCATTAGGGCACATTCACTACCCTCAGTATTTCATTGATGATCTGTTCCACATTTACATTTTCCGCTTCGGCCTCATAACTGAGTCCGATACGATGGCGCAACACATCTTTACAAATACTGCGCACATCTTCGGGGATCACAAATCCTCTTTTATTCAAAAATGCATAGGCTTTAGCCGCCAATGCTAAATTGATGCTTGCCCTGGGCGATCCGCCGAAGCTGATCAACCCTTTTAATTTGGGCAGGTTATATTTTTCGGGGAACCTTGTTGCAAACACGATATCCAAAATATAATTCTCTACTTTCTCATCAAGATAAACCTGCCTTACCAATTCTTTCGCAGCAAGTATCTCACTGGTAGAAGCCACGGCATTAATTGGCGGAAAACTAAGTCCCAGGGTATTTTGTCTGATGATCAGTTGTTCTTCCTGCTTACTGGGATAATCCACCACTACTTTCAACATGAAACGATCTACTTGGGCTTCCGGTAAGGGATAAGTGCCTTCCTGCTCGATCGGATTCTGTGTAGCCAGAACCAGGAATGGTTCTTCCAGTTTATAAGTAGTATCACCAATGGTTACCTGCCGTTCCTGCATGGCTTCCAATAAAGCACTTTGTACTTTTGCCGGGGCGCGATTGATCTCATCAGCCAAAATAAAATTGGAAAAGATGGGACCCTTGCGCACCATGAATTCATTTTTCGCCTGGTTATAGATCATGGTTCCTACCACATCGGCGGGAAGAAGATCGGGAGTGAACTGGATACGGCTGAATTGCGCATGCACCGTTTGTGCCAGTGATTTTATGGCCAGTGTTTTTGCCAGTCCGGGCACCCCTTCCAGCAATACATGGCCGTTGCTCAACAGGCCGATGAGTAATCGTTCTATCATTCCCTGTTGCCCAACGATCACTTTTCCCAGTTCGTCATTGATCCTGTTTACAAATCCTGCCGCTTGTCCAATCTTTTCATTCAGCAGCCGAATGTCTTCAGATGTTTGTGTCATCATATTGATACCTTGTTAAGTTAAAATCAGTTTGAATATTTGCTCAATTTTTCTTGTCATAAATAATAATATACCCTGTCATTTGCACCTGGCCACAAAATACGAACTAAGCCCGAACAATGATTTTAAGGGATTGATGAATGGAAAAAAACTTTGTTAAAATCAAGACAGATATTTTCCAACGATCGGAATCCTTCTGCCCACACCAAAGGCCTTGGGCGAAATGCGGATGATGGGACAAAACTGGCTGCGCTTATATTCATTCAGGTTTACCATGCGCAATACGCGGTCAACCAGGGCAGCATCAAATCCTTGTGCCTTGATCTCATTGGGCCCCTTTGTTTTTTCAATGTACTGATATAAGAGTTTGTCCAGTATTTCATATTCAGGAAGTGAATCACTGTCTTTCTGACCGGGCCTCAGTTCTGCACTAGGAGCTTTTTGAATAATATTTCCGGGGATAAGTTGCGCATTGCGGTTGATATACCTTGCCAGTGCATAGACCTGCAGTTTATAACAATCTCCCAATACGGCCAATCCGCCCGCCATATCACCATACAAGGTTCCATATCCGGTAGCCAGCTCGCTTTTATTGGAAGTGTTCAATAAAATATAACCGAATTTATTGGCCATGGCCATCAGCAGATTTCCGCGGGTACGGCTCTGAATATTTTCTTCTGCAATACCGAATGGCAGTTTATTAAAGAAAGGTTCAAGCTCCGTTAGAAAACTTTGATAGATATTCTTGATGGGAATGATATCATAAGGATTACCCAGTTGAACACTTAATGCTACCGCATCATCTACCGAATGTGCAGTAGAGTAATCAGAAGGCAACAATATCGCCCTAACATTTTCAGCGCCCAATGCTTCACAGGCCAGTGCCAGGGTAACGGCACTATCAATACCTCCGCTACTGCCCAGGATGGCTTTTGTAAAACCCATTTTTGAAAAATAATCGCGGATACCCATCACGATGGCATCATGCACCTGCGCGATATGCAAACTCTCATCCAGTTGAGCCGGGTCCAGCAAGGCATCGCGAACCGAATCAGCGGATTCAATTATCGGCGCATCAATTGTTCCATCATCAAGTAAAATGAAAGATTCTAACGCTTCTTCAAATTTGGGAAGTTGTCCGCGCAAATTTGCAGCAGCATCAAATACCAGGGAGCCTCCGTCGAAAACCACCTCGGTTTGACTACCCACACAATTACAATAGAACAACGGGATCTTATACTTACTCACATTGGCCTTGATGGTGGCCTTACGGTCTTCATCATGGGTATAGTCGAATGGCGAAGCCGATAAATTGATCATCACATCGGGCTTAGACATCATCAGTTCATCCATCGGGCATTTTCTATACAAGGGATTATCGCCCAGGTTCCAGATATCTTCACAAACAGTTACGGCCAGTTTCTTCCCCTTGAATTCTAAAATATCCCATGCATAGGCAGGCTCAAAATACCGGTACTCATCAAATACATCATAATTAGGTAAACAGGTCTTTTGAACCACCCCCTTCAATTCCTGGTTGTACAATAGGAAAGCTGAATTAAACAAGGCCTTTCCTTCTTTAACCGAATTGCGCTGCGGGCCGCCCACCAATACCCCAATATCCTTTGTATAGGGCTTGATCTGTTCGATCGCATCTTCACATTTAGTAATGAAATCATCAAATTCCAGAAAATCGCGGGGGGCATAACCACAGATGCTCAACTCGCTAAACACGATCAGGTCGCCACCCTGCGCCCTGGCCGATTCGATGGCGGAGATTATTTTTTGGGTATTGCTTTCAAAATTTCCAATATGATAGTTCTGTTGGGCCAGGAATATTTTCATATAGATATACCGTTGATCAGGTTTAACTTTATGGTTTGCAATAATTCTATTTCTTTGCAAAGTTAATTCATTCAAAAGCATTTATACTTATGAGATTGATTATCGGCTCCTGCATTGCCCTCCTGGGCTTATTCTCCTGTAAAAACGGGAATGATATCCCCGATGTGTCGGATATTAAGATCAGCACCAGTACGGCCCATTTTGAAAAAGACCTGTTCAGTATTGATACGGTTGGTTTTGCAAATCAATTGGACAAGATCCAGGCCAAATACCCTTCTTTTGGAGAGAATTTTTTCACCACCATCCTCAATTGCGATCCCAAATGGCCGGCTGATAGCACCACCCAATATGTGATGGGTTTTATTCATGCCTACCGGAATTTATATGACACGGCCAATATCGTTTTCAAAGATTTTAGTCCCTATGAAAAAGATATTCGCCAGGGCCTGCAGTTTCTGAAATATTATTTCCCCGATTACAAACAGCCACAAAAGATCATCACCTATATCGGACCGGTAGATGGATTTGGAGATATCCTCACGGATGATGCCATCATCGTTGGATTGCACCAGCACCTGGGAAAAAATTATTCGTTGTACCGTTCGGCACTGGTACAGGAAACCTATCCGGAATATATCAGCAACCGGTTTGAACCCGATTATATTGCCGTGAATGCCATGAAAAATATAGTGTTGGATATGTATCCCGAAAATCTGGCCGACAGGCCGCTGGTGCAGCAAATGGTTGAAAAAGGAAAAAGGCTTTATCTGTTGACTAAATTATTGCCTTACACCGATGCTTATAAGATCATTGGGTACAGCAAAACACAACTGGATGATTGCTATGCCCATGAAAAGGCGGTATGGGACCTGTTTGTACAAAATAATTTTTTACAAACGATCGACAATAATATCATCAAGAATTATATCGGAGACGGGCCTAAAACACAGGAGCTGGGTGCTACTTCACCCGGCAATATTGGTTCCTTTGCCGGATGGCAGATCGTAAAAAAATACATGTCTAAAAATCCGAAAACGAGTGTAAAGGAGTTGATGGCCCTGGATGCAGAAAGCATTTTCCAGGGGGCAAAATACAAGCCATAACAATCACTCACGCTAACGTATAGATGCTATTACAATTAAGCAGCCTGCACCTGTTGCTGGGAAGCAGCCGGTCTTTTTCCCAGAAATTTCATCACGCGGAAATGAGAGCCCAATGCCTGCCACATGGTAGGATAATAATTATAGGGCAGATTAAATTCGGCACATTTCTGCATCACGATCTTGCTGATGGCAGGATAATGAATATGACTTACTTTAGGAAAAAGATGGTGTTCTACCTGAAAATTCAACCCGCCTACAAACCAATTGATCAGTTTATTGTCCATGGCAAAATTAGATGTGGTCCTTAACTGATGCTCGGCCCAGGCTGTCTCAATATGCTTGGTTTCATCCAGTCCGATATGTTCAAATTCCGTATTCTCCAATACATGTGCCAACTGGAATACCAGCGACAGGGTTAATCCCATGACTACATTCAATACTAAAAAACCCACCAGCCAGGGAAGAAAGCCCCATACCATTACCGGAATGATGATATAAACTCCCAGGTACCATAATTTCGTGATCCAAAAAGTGATATGATTTTTGGCAGTCATTTTCCAGGCCACGGTAGTATAGATCTTTCCTGTGAAATATTTAGTGAAGTCCATGAAGAATATCCAAAAGATAGACGACAAAGCATATACAGGCAGCAGGTAAAGATGTTGAACTTTATGTGCCGGAACCCATTTTTGTGATTCACATTGACGGATGATGGGGCTCTTGGCAATATCATCATCCAACCCGTCAACATTGGTATAGGTATGATGTAAAATATTATGTTTTTGTCTCCAGAAATACGCATTGGCTCCTAAAAGATTGGCGCTGAATCCTAAAATATCATTCACCAATGGATGGGTTGAATAACTGCCATGGTTGGCATCGTGCATGATGCAAAAACCCATGGAGGCAAACAGAAAACCAAGTCCTCCACACAACAACAAAGCCGGCAATACATCCATCTTTACAAACATCAATAAACAATACATGGTAATTGAAGCGCCTAACAGGATGATCGTTTTACTGAAAAGCCTCCAGTCGCCGGTTCTGTTCATCTTATTTTTTTCAAAATATTCATCTACCGAATTTTTAAGGCTCGTATAAAATTCATTATGAACATTGGAGAATGTGATTTTTGACATAAAATTTTTTCAAATGATTTAAAAATAATAATTCAATCATTGGTCAGCAGGGGTTATCCGGCTGGTCAGCAAAATTTTCAAGGGCTGTAACTAAAGATAAGCTGAAAAAAATAAAAACTGAATTAATTCAGTTTAAACGGGGCGCTCATGTCAAAGCTGGGAATCAGTACTTCGAACTGCTTTTCATTATTGATATTTTCCATGAGATATTTCCCATGCATCTTACCCAGTTCCGAACGGAGATTACATCCGCTTACATATTGATAGTTTTTACCCGGATTGATCTGCGGTTGAACACCCACCACACCTTCGCCTTCCACTTCCCGAACACTGCCATTGCTATCGTAAATAAACCAATGTCTGCGTAGTAATTTAACGGGGAAGGAATTATGATTCTCGATCATGATCCGGTAAGCAAACATAAATTCACCATTTACAGGATTGCTGTATTCATGCTGGTAAAATGTTTCTACACTAATCTTAATTCCTTCAGAAATGGCTGATGTCATACAGGGTATTTGCAGTAAATGTAATGATAAAATTTCCGAAAGATTGTTAATTATCTATTGAGCTATTAGAAAAATCATTACACATGCTAAAAATTTATATCAGGTAAAAAATTGGCTTTTATTCCCGCTTAAATCATATTTTTTTTGAAGCCGTAAATCCGTTTTTAATTAACCATTGTAAAACCTTATCCCGGTTATCGCCCTGAACAATGATCTCAAAATCTTTCACTGCACCCCCGGTTCCACAAAATGTTTTCAATTTTTTTCCAAGTTCATCTGCTTCGGATGCAGTACCAACAAATCCTTGTACCAAGGTTACAGCCTTACCGCCCCGATTACGGGTATCCAAACGTATCCTTAATTTTTGCTGACTAGGAACAGGTGTGCTGATAGCGTTTTCATCTTCCGCAGGAAATCGGAAATTAGGGTCGGTAGAATACACCAAACCTCCTGATGGCGAATTTTTTTTCTTCATGCTGTTGCTGGGTTTCAGATGATCACGGCTTTTAAACTAAGATCGAGGCTTCTTGCCTGATGAATGACTGCACCACTGGAAATATAATCCACTCCCGTAGCCGCATACTCTACCAGGTTGCTCAGGTTGATTCCCCCGCTGGCCTCTGTTTCATATTTCTTACCAATGAGCTGCAAGGCCTCCGTAACTTGATTGGGTGAAAAATTATCCAACATGATCCGATCTATAAGGCCCGTGGCCATTACTTTTTGTACATCGGCAAGATTTCTTGTCTCTACCTCGATCTTCATCCCCGGTTTATGTTGTTGCACATAGGCATGGGCTTTTCTGATCGCAGGTTCAATACCTCCACAAAAATCAATATGATTGTCTTTCAGCATGATCATATCATACAATCCGAACCGATGGTTAATGCCACCCCCGATCCTTACCGCTTCTTTTTCAAGCAACCTGAAGCCTGGCGTGGTTTTTCGGGTATCCAACAATCGTGTGTGGAAACCTTTTAGCAGCTGGGTGTATTGGTGGGTCAGACTGGCAATACCGCTCATCCTTTGCATACAGTTCAACACCAGTCGTTCGGCCTGTAAAATGGTGTGCACGGAAGCGGAAACTTCAAAAGCAGTTTCACCATTTGTCATCAGGTCACCATCACGCTTAAACGCAGTAAATACCATTCCCGGCTGCATGTAACCGAATATCTTTTCGGCTACTGCCATTCCTGCCAGTACCCCATCTTCCTTGATCTTTAAAACGGCCTTCCCTTTTGCCCCCGCATCAATACTGGCCAGTGTGGAATGGTCTCCATCGCCGATATCTTCCTGCAAGGCATTTTTAATGAGCTGAATTAATTGTTGTTCATCCATCATGTGGCAAAGCTACAAAAGAACTCAAAAACAAAACCCCGGAATATCCGGGGCTATATTATTCATCAAAAAGTTCGATCAGTTATTTTCAAATCGGATCTCTTGCAAAAATTGCTGAGCCCCTTTCTGTTTCATATATACGGTAGTTCGGAAATTCCCATTCCGGGTGATCAGGTTGCCAATGCCATATTGTGATCCCGCATTTTCACCTTTGTGCAACAGTTCAAAACCTTTAACCGGATTGCTGCTGAAAAAATCTTTCAACACCAGTTCAGCCTGACTCTTGCTGTAACTATTGCTTTTATCAAGCATGATGATATCTACTGTGTTGTCGAAATATTTTACCAGCTGCGCTACATTACCCGTTTTTAAAGCACTTGCAACCTCATCTATTCCCGCATTTAAGGTAAAGGAAGAAAATAGGAAACCCATGGTTAGCAAGACAATCATTCGTTTCATATACCGAAGTTTTTATTGACAAATAAATCGCTAAAAACGTGCCAAGCTGTGTTAACCGGGCAAATTAATGACTAATTTCTTCAGTCATGACAGGAATCAGCGGCTTTTAGCTGCAAATATTTTAGTTTTACCAAATGGAAGATAAGAAAGTTATTTTACTCATTATGGATGGATGGGGACTGGGTAAGGTTGCCGCCAGTGATGCCATTCAGCATGCCCGAACCCCGTTTGTAAGTTCATTGTATAAGCAATACCCTAATACCACATTAGTAGCCTGTGGGGAAGCCGTAGGACTACCGGATGGACAAATGGGCAACAGTGAAGTAGGTCATTTGAATCTGGGCGCAGGCCGCATTGTATACCAGGAATTGCAGCGTATTAATGTAGCTATACGGGATGGTGAATTCGCTAAAAATGAAACCTTGTTACATGCCATTCGCACGGCAATAAAAGAAGAGAAAACCTTGCACCTGATCGGATTGGTTAGTGATGGTGGCGTGCACTCGCATACCAGTCACCTGCAGGCGATCACCAGCCTTTGTGCACAGGAAGGTTTAGAAAAAGTATTGGTTCATGCCTTCACCGATGGAAGGGATACCGATCCAAAAAGCGGACTGGGATTTTTGACCAGCTTGCAAAAACACCTGAAACAAACGACCGGACAAATTGCCAGTGTTACCGGAAGATATTATGCCATGGACAGGGATAAACGCTGGGAAAGAATTAAACTCGCCTATGATGCACTGGTGAATGGTATCGGTACCACAACCCAAAATGTGCTTGAGGCCGTTCAACGATCTTATGAAGCCGGGATCACCGACGAATTCATTAAACCCATCATCAATGATACTGTTGGAAAAACTACCATCAGTGATGGAGATGTGGTGATATGCTTTAATTTCAGAACAGACCGCTGCCGCGAAATAACACAGGTGCTTACACAAACCGATATGCCCGAGTTTGATATGCACAAACTTTCGCTGCAGTTTACCACCATGACACAATACGACCATAGCTTTAAAAATATAGCGGTGGTATTTGAAAATGATGACCTGAAAAATACGCTTGGCGAAATATTACAACAACATCAAAAAACGCAGATCCGCATTGCCGAAACTGAAAAATATCCGCATGTCAGTTTCTTCTTTAGCGGAGGTCGCGAAAAGCCATTTACCGGAGAACGCAGGATCATGATCCCTTCGCCCAAAGTAGCTACCTACGACTTGCAACCCGAAATGAGTGCAGCGGAAGTAACAGAAGCCATCCTGCCCGAGATCAGGAACAAGACAGCCGATTTTATCTGTCTCAATTTCGCCAATGCCGATATGGTGGGCCATACCGGAGTATGGGAGGCCGTGATCAAAGCCGTGGAAACAGTAGACAGTTGTGTTGAAAAAGTAGTGACTGCCGCGCTGGAAAACGGATACACTGTTTTTCTTACTGCAGATCATGGCAATGCCGATTATGAGATCAATGAAGACGGATCGCCCAATACAGCGCATTCGCTGAACCTGGTGCCCTTCTTCATCATCGATAAGGAATGGAAAGGAAAACTCAGTCCGGGAAAACTGGGCGATCTTGCGCCAACCATCTTAACCGTAATGCGTTTACCCGTACCCGTTGAAATGACCGGTCAAATCCTGACAGCCTAAATCATCATATCCACTTAAAATTAACCACCATGTTAAAAAAAATTCTGAAAACATTGTTCCTGCTTTTATTCATCGCTTTTGTGGCGATCCAGTTCTTTCATCCGGCAAAGAATAAAGCCGCAGGTCCTGAAGCCTATTCAAAGGACATTACCACCGTTCATCAGGTACCTGAAGAAGTACAGGCGATCTTCAAAAAAGCCTGCAACGATTGTCATAGTAACAATACCGAATACCCCTGGTATAATAATATTCAACCCGTAGCCTGGTGGCTGGCCGATCATGTGAATGAGGGAAAAAAAGAACTTAATTTCTCTGAATTTGCTGGATACTCTATCCGTCGTCAATATCATAAGCTGGAAAAAATAAACGGAGAAGTTAAGGAAGGGGGCATGCCCATTTCCTCCTATACCTGGATCCATCGCAACGCTGCATTAACCGATGCAGAAAAGCTGGCTGTTGCCAACTGGACCAATAGCTTAAGAGATAGTATGAAATCAGTATATCCTCCCGATAGCCTGAACCGAAAAAAACCCGTTTCCAAATAAATTAATTTCTGGCCCCAAATTGGGGAGATTTTTCTGACAGCCATATAACTATCTGATTATATGGCTGTTTTTATGTGTACTATTTAAATTATATGGTCAATTTTGGCTTTTTTCCACCGGTTCATGGCAGTTATTAACCTGTTTGTTTTTATTTCCCCAAGCAGCATCAGTTTATACTATTTTGTCTATATTTATAGGGTAAAACAAACCAGCAAGTATGACAGAAGAGCTAATGTTAGCCGGATGTCTTAGGAACAATGCCGCTG
>CAIRHQ010000148.1 GCA_903878475.1 uncultured Bacteroidota bacterium
GGTTTCAGAGCACCTTCTCTGCAACAGATCAATTTCAGCAATACGCTTACCTCATTCGCCAATGGAGAACTGATACAGTCGCGCATTGCCCGAAATGGAGATGCCATTACGAAGGCAGCCGGAATCCCCGATCTGAAACAAGAAACTTCTATGAATGCAAGTGTTGGTTTCACCTGGAAACCAATTCCTGAATTGAGTTTCACGGCCGATGGATATATGGTGAAAGTGAAAGACCGCATCGTGTTATCAGGTTTATTTAGCAAAGACGACAATACCCTGCCAGCAGCATTTACCAGTCAACTGGTGGCTATTGGGGTTTCTACCGCACAGTTCTTCGACAATGCTGTGAATACGTCCAATTATGGATTAGATATCGTTGCCGACTACACGAAGAAATGGGGTGGTCGTAGTTTTAAAGCCTTGCTGGCCGGTAACCTGCAACATATGACTGTTGATGCCATCCATGTTCCTGCAGCATTGAATGGTACAGTGGTGAATCAAAAAACTTTCTTCAGTGATCGTGAAGAAGCTTTCTTGTTGGCTTCTGCACCGAAGATGAAATTCAGCCTCGGACTTGAATATGATTTCAAGAAATTTGGTGTGGGTACCCATCTTACTTATTTTGGAAAGATCCTGTTACTCGGCTTTGGATCTTCAACTGCCGACAATCCAAACAGTACCGGTATCAATCCGCAGGTGCCTAGTGATGCTGATGGAAATATCCTGGTTCCCGAAAACTTTAATTTTAATGGAAAGCTTACTACCGATATCTATGGAACTTATCGATTCTCTAAAAAAGTTTCTGTATTCATCGGTGTTGATAATATTTTCAACGTACATCCCGACCTTGGTGTTAACCAGAAGGCAAAAGGATGGGCAGGTGACAATGAATCTGGTGGCCCATGGGATTCGGTGCAAATGGGATTTAACGGGCTCAGGCTCTTTGGTAAGCTGGCATTCAATTTTTAGTAGCTAACGAATGCTCCATTTGGAACTGAACTATATTTAATTTAATCTTAAGCGTTGGCATGATATACATGCCAACGCTTTTTTAATGTTTGTAAGTATGATCAACAATTCACTTCGTTTGTTATTTACCGTTAGTTTCGCCATCCTCAGCTTTTTTTGTAGCGCACAGAATAAGATAGTGGTGTTTCAATCTGATTTTGGTTTGAAGGATGGAGCCGTTTCTGCTATGAAAGGGGTGGCCATGGGCGTGTCAACCGAGCTGAAATTGTTCGATCTTACCCATGAGATACCTGCATACAATATCTGGGAAGCCGCTTACCGACTTGAACAAACTGTTCCGTACTGGCCTGCTGGTACGGTTTTCGTATCGGTGGTGGATCCCGGTGTAGGCACCAACCGCAGATCGGTGGTGTTAAAAACAAATGCGGGTCATTTTATTGTAACGCCGGATAATGGAACGCTGACTTTAATTGCGGCATCTGAAGGAATTGCAGAGATCAGAGAGATCAATGAGGCCCTGAACAGGCGCAAAGATTCTGAAAAATCCTATACTTTTCACGGAAGGGATGTATATGCGTATACCGCTGCACGATTGGCATCTGGTGCCATCAGCTTTGAACAGATCGGTTCCGAATTACCTAAATCGGTGGTGGAGATTCCTTACCAGCATGCCGTGATGGAAAATAAGCGGATCAAGGGAACCGTTTCCATCCTGGATATTCAATATGGAAATATCTGGACGAATATACCATCAGCCCTATTCAATCAACTAGGAGTAACATTCAAGGATCAGGTACATGTGATGATAAAGCACAATGATAAGAAAGTATACGAATCGGTGATGCCCTACATGACCACTTTTGGCGGAGTAGCCAAGGGTAAGCCATTGTGTTATCTCAATAGTTTGATGCAGGTATCCTTCGCCTTGAACCAGGATAATTTTTCAACCGTTAATCATGTTAACAGCGGAAGCGATTGGACCGTAGAACTCTGGAAATAATTACGAAATATTTTCCCGTCCGGGATAAACCTCCAGTGCTTTTTCCAAACAATCCATGGCTGAATTAATGGCATCGCAATTGATCACATAAGCCAGTCGCACCTCTTTTTTCCCCAATCCCGGGGTACTGTAAAAACCAGTTGCAGGTGCCAGCATAACCGTTTGTCCTTCGTATTCGAAAGACTCCAAAAGCCACTGACAAAAAACATCGGCATCATCAATGGGCAATTTGGCCATGGCATAAAAAGCGCCACCCGGATTGGGACAAAACACACCCGGAATTTTATTCAACCTCGACACAATGGTATCGCGTCTTAATTTATATTCAGCCTTGGTGGTATCAAAATAATCATCGGGCAGATCTATCGCCGCTTCGCCCAGGATCTGTGCAAAGGAAGGCGGACTCAGTCTGGCTTGTGCAAATTTCATTGTTACATCAAGTAAGGTTTTATTTCGGGTAACAAACGCACCGATACGTCCACCGCAGGCACTGTATCTTTTACTGATGGTATCCATCAGCACTACATGTTCATCAACGCCGGTGAGGTGCATGGCGCTGGTATGACTGCCTTCATAACAAAACTCACGGTAAGCCTCATCCGCAAATAAATAAAGATTATGCTTGAGGATGATCTGTTTCAATATTTCCATCTCTGCAGCACTGTACAAATAACCGGTGGGGTTATTGGGATTGCACACCACGATGGCACGTGTACGCGGACCAATCGCTTTTTCAAATTCCTCGATGGGGGGTAGCGCAAAACCTGTATCAATGGAAGACGTGATCGGTTTTACGATGATGCCCGATTGCACAGCAAATCCATTATAATTGGCATAAAAAGGTTCGGGTATAATAACCTCATCTCCGGGATCCAGACAGGCCATAAAACCAAACAGGATGGCCTCGCTGCCACCGGTAGTGATGATGATCTGATTGGCATTTACCTTGATCCCGTTCTTTTGGTAGTAGTCCACCAGTTTTTTACGATAGCTTTCGTTTCCTGCACTATGGCTGTATTCCAAAACTTTAAAATCGGAATGCCGAACAGCATCCAAACAAGCCTTGGGCGTTTCAATATCCGGTTGGCCAATATTCAGGTGATATACCTTGGTCCCTCTTTTTTTGGCAGCCTCTGCATAGGGCACCAGCTTTCTGATGGGCGAAGCGGGCATCTGAAGTCCGCGGTTACTGATGTTTAACATGCCGCAAAGATAAAGCATGCAGTTGAGTTAAGAATTTCTGGTCTACGATTATCTTTCAACCAAATGATGAACGGGACCCTCTGCAGGGTTAAAACAAATGCCGGTAACTATAATTCAATTAATTTTAGGTATGTCAATATTCTCAAGCAGTAGTCGCATCATTGTTACTTGCAGCAACCGATTGTCACCTTATCTCGAAATGGAAGTGCGGGAACTGGGTTTTACACCGGTTCGGGTATTTAAAACCGGGGTTGAACTGAACGGGACCTTAAAGGATTGTATCCGCCTTAACCTGAATCTGCGTTGTGCAAGTCAGGTATTATTTTCTTTGTTGGAGTTCAGGTCAGAAAATGCTGATGCTTTGTATAAAGAACTGATCGAATATCCCTGGGAAAATATTTTGGCCAAGGACAGTTATTTTTCGATCAGCAGCAATGTAGATAATGATACGATCAACAATACGCTTTTTGCTAATGTGAAAGTGAAGGATGCCATTGTAGACCGGTTCAGGAATAAAACCGGCGAGCGACCAGATTCCGGCCCCGAGATCAATCATACCATTATTCATTTGTACTGGAAAGAATCGCTGGCAGAAATTTTTATCGATACCTCTGGCGAAACCTTATCTAAACATGGTTACCGGAAAATTCCCGGCAAGGCACCGATGCTGGAATCATTGGCCGCTGCTACTTTGCTGGCAGGAAAATGGGACCGGAAAAGTCCATTCATCAACCCCATGTGCGGCTCGGGTACCTTGGCCATTGAAGCTGCATTGCTGGCCACCAAAAGAAAACCAGGATTATACAGGATGAATTATGGATTCATGCATGTAGTAGGCTATGATGAAAATTTTTATCAGGAAGAATATAAAAAATTGGAACAGGCTGTAGTGGAAATACCCGGTTTGAAAATTATTGCTACCGACATTAGCGAAGATGCTATTCATATTTCAAAAGTAAATGCGGGCATTGCCGGTGTGGAAGAACTGATCGAATTTGCTGTTTGTGATTTTGAGCAAACACAAATTCCCGAAGAAGGGGGAGGTGTGGTTTATTTTAATCCTGAATATGGCGATCGGATGGGGGAGGAATCGGAACTGGAAGCAACCTACCGACGTATGGGCGATTTTATGAAAAAACAATGCAAAGGATATACGGGTTATATTTTTACGGGCAACCTGGAACTGGGTAAAAAGATAGGATTGAAGCCCAGTCGCCGTATCGAATTTTATACCAGCAAGATCGATTGCCGGTTGTTTGAGTATGAGTTGTATAGTGGAACCAAAAGAACGGATATCGCTTTGTAGATTTAGAGCACGCATCAGTTAATTTGCTCAAACTTTATTCCGGATATAAACCAGTTTGATGCCTGCTTTATCTGTTTCTTTTTTATCTACTTCAAACTGAGGCAATGATTTGATCAGCGGAGTCAGTTTCAAAAAACCATAATTACGCGGATCAAAATTGGGTTGTTTTTTCAATAACAGATTGCCTACATCTCCTAAGAAAGCCCAGCCATTTTCATCGGCAAGATCATCGATGGTGGTGGCAATTAGTTTAAGCGTTTCCTTATTGAGTTTATCTACGGATGCTTTGGGCGCTGGTTTGCTGGCCTTGGTTTTAACCGGATCTGCATCAGCATTTTCAAATACAGGGATAATCTCCATATAAATGAATTTATCGCAGGCTGCCATAAAAGGATGTGGCGTTTTCTTCTGGCCAATACCAAAAACCTTCATGCCGGCTTCGCGTAGCCGGGTGGCCAGTCGCGTAAAATCGCTGTCGCTCGATACAATACAAAAGCCATCCACTTTCCCCGAATACAAAATATCCATGGCGTCAATGATCAATGCCGAATCGCTTGAATTTTTTCCGGTGGTATAACTATATTGCTGAATGGGCGTGATGGCATTTTCGAGCAACACATTCTTCCAACCCGAAATAGTAGGTTTGGTCCAATCACCATAAATGCGCTTGAACGTGGGCGTTCCGTATTTGGCAATTTCTTCCATTACCCCTTTCACATTGGAGTAAGGTACATTGTCGGCATCGATCAATACCGCCAGTCTTATGTCTTTTTGAATTTCCATTTTTGCTGTTTATACAAGGTAAAC
>CAIRHQ010000149.1 GCA_903878475.1 uncultured Bacteroidota bacterium
AACGAATTCAGTGCACCTAAAATTAATTTTCTACCGGTTTTCTTACCACACACTTTGGCAGCAGGCAAACCCGGCAAAGGATGCTTCTGCTTATACCATGGCAACCTGGGCATAAATGAAAATGAACGTGCAGCTATTTGGCTGATGCAAGATGTTTTTCCTACCCTGAATATTCCTTTAGTGATCGCAGGAAAAAACCCTTCCAAAAAATTGCAGGAAATGGTGCACCGTAATCTGAATTGTTGCATTGTGGCCAATCCCACTGATGAAGAGATGCAGGATATGATCAAAAAAGCCCAGATCAATATTTTGCCTTCGTTCAACAATACTGGTGTGAAAATAAAATTATTCAATGCCTTATTCAACGGACGGTATTGTATCGCCAACCCCGCTGCGGTATCGGGTGCTGAAACCGGCTCCTGCTGCGTGATCGCTACAACGGCAAATGAATTTCAGGAAAAGATCAAAGCGGTATACGACCAGCCTTATACAGAAGATGAAAATGAAAGACGGCAGGGGCTGTTGCAACATACTTACCACAATGCAACCAATGCCCAAAAACTGCTGAGCTATTTATTTGATTAGAAATTTATCCGGCGATAGCATTAAGACAATTCAATGCTGGCATTATCCCACACTTTTCCCAGTTCTGTTTTGATCATCCTTGCCGGGAATTTTTTGATCACCATATAATCGTGGGTAGCCATGATGATGGTGGTATTATAATCGCGACTGATCTGGAACAATAATTGCATGATCTCGTCGCTGGTTTCCGGATCGAGGTTTCCGGTAGGCTCATCGGCCAGGATCAGTTTGGGTGAATTCAACATGGCACGGGCAACATCCAGTCTTTGTTGTTCGCCGCCGCTCAGTTCGAAAGGCATTTTAAATCCTTTTGTTTTTAAGCCTACTTTTTCCAGTACATCTGATATTTTATCATCCATTAATTTCTCGTCTTTCCAACCGGTTGCTTTCAACACAAATTTCATGTTCTCATTCACATTCCGGTCGGTCAGCAATTGAAAATCCTGGAACACCACCCCAAGGTTGCGCCGCAGAAAAGGTACTGTTTTCCATGTCAGTGTTTTAAGGTCCTGCCCTACTACCCATCCCTCTCCCTGGGTCAACTGCAGATCGCCATAAAGGGTCTTCAGCAAACTGCTTTTACCCGTTCCCGTTTTACCCACCAAATAAACGAACTCTCCTTTATCCACAGAAATATTTACATCTTTTAAAATAAGGGTATCACCCTGATAAATATTTACGTTCCTTAATTCTACAATGGATTGTGCCATATTGCTGATTTCAATTTTTCCATATCCGCTTCACAAGATTTGCTATGGATAGGCTTAGGTAATTAAATGATGGTTGTTGATATCAATATCGCAAAATTAATCCTTTTTCGGACCACTGCTATTGCAAAAACTTTGCTAATCTTTATCCATATACAATATCTTCTTCTTTGGTGCTGATCAACAATTCTTTTTTATCATGGGCCTCTACCCTGCCAATCACCTGTGCCGCAATACCAAAGCGGGTTGCAGCCTCGATCATAGTTGCTGCATCATCAGGATCACAATAAATCTCAAGCCGGCAACCCATATTGAATACTTCATACATTTCGCGGTTATTGCTGCCGCTGTTCTCTTTGATGATGTTGAATATTTCGGGCACCTCAAATAAATTATCCTTTACGATCCTGAAATTGCCGGGTAAATACTTCATGCATTTCGTTTGCCCCCCCCCGCTGCAATGGATCAATCCATGGATCTTGTTGAAATGCTGTTCCAGTAATAATTTGAGTACCGGGGCAAAGGTTCGGGTAGGACTCAGCAATAATTTTCCGATGCTCGAATCAGGATCCGGTGATCCAGGCACTGTATCCTGCAGCCGGTGTTTGCCGATATACACTACTTGGTCATCGAGCCCGTTATCGAAGCTTTCTGTAAAATTTTCTGCATAGTATTTACTCAGCACATCGTGCCGGGCGCTGGTGAGTCCATTGCTGCCAATACCGCTGTTGTAGGTGGTTTCGTAGCTGGCCTGACCAGCACTGGAAAATCCCACGATCACATCACCGGCCTGTATCTTATCATTGCTGATGATCTTATTCTTAGGCCAACGGCTCGTCATGGTACCATTTACCGCAATGCTGCGCACCACATCGCCCACATCGGCGGTTTCGCCACCCAGGTAATGAATATTCACACCAAAACCTTTCAATTGATCAAACAATTCCTGAGAGCCATTGATCACCTGTTCCAGCACAGCACCGGGTATGAGGTGTTTGTTGCGGTCGATCGTAGAATTAAATACGATATTATCATACACACCCACACAAAGCAGGTCATCGAGGTTCATCACGATGGCATCCTGTGCAATGCCTTTCCAAACAGAAATATCGCCGGTTTCTTTCCAATATAAGTATGCCAGAATGCTTTTTGTACCGGCCCCGTCGGCATGCATGATATTGACGAAATCATCATCCCCACCCAGGAAATCAGGATAGATCTTACAGAAAGCGTGCGGAAACAGGCCCTGGTCGAGGTTCTTGACAGCCGCGTGCACCTCTTCTTTCTGTGCCGATACGCCGCGTTTTGAATAAAGTGACATGCAATTGGTTTAGGGGGCAAAAATAAATGTTCAGGAATCAATATTCAATTTTCAATAATCTTAGTTTTGCACCAATTATAAATGAAGGTACATACTCATATCAACGAATTACCGGTTTTTCATAAAGCAGTGATCACCATTGGCAGTTTCGATGGCGTGCACTGTGGTCATCAGCAGATCATCCGTCAGTTAAAATCGGAAGCCGCTGCTATTGGCGGAGAATCGGTGCTAATCAGTTTTCATCCTCATCCCAAATTGATTGTAGCCAATGCCGGGCATGAGATCAATCTGCTGAACACACTGGAAGAAAAAACCGACCTGCTCTCAAGATTAGGAATCGACCATCTGGTGGTAGTACCCTTTACCAGTGAATTTGCTAACCAATCAGCCGATGATTATATCGGTAATTTTCTGGTGGCCAATTTCCATCCACACACCATCATCATCGGGCATGATCATCGTTTTGGAAATGAAAGAAAAGGAGATTACCAATTGCTCGAAAGTCGCGCAAAAGAATATGGCTATGAAGTGAAAGAGATCCCCGAACATGTTTTAAAGAATATCGGTATCAGTTCTACTAAGATTCGTGCAGCCCTCTCTCAGTCGGCCGTTGACAAGGCCAATGAATTTTTAGGCTATGCTTATTTTTTCAGCGGGAAGGTCATCATGGGCAACCAACTGGGCCGTACCATTGGGTATCCAACAGCCAATATAGAAATTTCAGATCAGCATAAACTGATCCCCGGTAATGGCGTTTATGCGGTAGAGGTAGAAATACCTGAAACTAAACATGCTACACGGGTGTTTAAAGGAATGATGAATATTGGCGTTCGGCCAACGGTAGGTGGTACTACCCGCATGATCGAAGTGAATATCTTCGATTTTGATGAAATGATCTATGGCGAAAAATTAATCATTACCGTATTGCAGCAACTTCGGCAGGAAATAAAATTCAATGGATTGGATGCTTTGAAAGCACAACTGGCCCTCGACAAAGC
>CAIRHQ010000150.1 GCA_903878475.1 uncultured Bacteroidota bacterium
CTAATCATGAATATCATTCAGAAACATCCGGTTGGCAATTTAGGATACAACTTTATTGAAGCCCAGTATATCCCCAAAGGGAAGGACGAATATTATCTCCGCAATATCCAGAACAACAATGGTGTCAGTTACCGTAAACTTAGTGCATTGGAAATTGAGGCACTGGTGCGCAACCGGAATACTTCTGATAACTGGGACAATATCTTTGTATCGGCTTCCTTCAATCCCGAACTGGTAAAGAACTGTAAATTTCATGGACGCATCCGCATCGGCAACCTCGATCCGCTTTACCTCGAATTTCATAACCTGCGCATGGCCGTTGGATTATACAACAGCACCATCATCAGCAGTGATTTTGGGAATAATGTTTGTATCGATAATGTAAATTATCTAAGCCATTATATCATTGGCAACGAAGTGATGATCGCCAATGTAAATGAACTGGCCACTACCGCCACGGCAAAATTCGGGAACGGTATCCTGAAAGAAGGAGAATCCGAAAAAAATCGCACCTGGATGGAATTGTGCAACGAGAACGGCGGCCGATCTGTGCTACCCTTCGATGGCATGTTGCCCGGCGATGCTTATGTATGGAGCAAATACCGCGATGATGAAGCCCTGCTTGAAAAATTCAAATTGTTTACAGAAAAGAAATTCAACCAGAAAAGAGGATACTATGGAAAGATCGGCGACCGCACCGTGATCAAGAACTGCCGCATCCTGAAAGATGTTTGGGTAGGCTCAGATGCTTATTTGAAAGGAGCCAACAAACTAAAAAACCTGACCGTAAACAGCGATGAAAAACGCACTTCACAGATCGGTGAAGGTTGTGAACTGGTGAATGGCATTGTAGGATATGGTTGCCGTATATTTTATGGAGTAAAAGCTGTTCGCTTTGTGATGGCCTCTCATTCGCAATTAAAATATGGCGCCAGGCTCATCAACTCATACCTTGGAAATAACTCTACTATCTCTTGTTGCGAAGTTCTCAATTCTTTGATCTTTCCGGCACATGAGCAACACCATAACAATTCATTCTTATGTGCTGCCACGCTCATGGGACAAAGCAATATGGCTGCAGGAGCCACCATTGGAAGCAATCATAACAGCAGGGCAGCTGATGGCGAGATCATTGCCGGGCGCGGTTTCTGGCCCGGTCTCTGTGTTAGCCTGAAACACAATTCTCAATTTGCTTCATTCTGTATCATTGCCAAAGGCGATTTTCCGTACGAACTGAACGTACCCATGCCCTTTAGTTTGATCAGTTTGGATATAGCCAATGACACGCTTATATTAATGCCCGCCTACTGGTTCATGTACAATATGTATGCGCTGGCACGCAACAACAGCAAATACATCGACCGCGACAGAAGAACAGAAAAGATCCAGCATATTGAATATGATTTTCTGGCCCCGGATACTGTCAATGAAATATTTTCAGCCTTGCAGTATCTGAATAAACTAACCGTTGACGAGCAGGGCAATGCCAAGGTTACGGGATTAGAAAACAGCAAGCGAAAATCTACGGTGGTTAAAGTGCCGCAATCGAAGATCATCTTTAAGGAACTGGTCCAATATTATGGTACCGTCAGTTTATTCCGACATTTTACTTCGCATAAATTTTCCGGTTTCGACGCATTTAAAAAATCACTATCGGCTAAGATCCAGCGCAGCGAATGGCTGAATATCGGCGGTCAGTTGATCGAGCAAACAGAAGTAGAGAAAATGAAACGCCAGGTTAAGAACGGCAAAATAAAAAGCTGGGATGAACTGCATGAATTTTACCGCGAACAAGGTGATCAGTATCCGCAACAGCAACTGGATCATGCTTACACATCGCTGCTCGAGATCCTGAATATCACACCACGCCAATTTACTCCTGCCCTATTCAAAAAATTATTGCAGGAAGCTGTTGACACAAAAGAATGGATGTGCAAGGGCATTTTTGATTCAAGGGCAAAGGATTACAACAATCCTTTCCGTAAGATGGTGTACGAAACCCAGGCAGAAATGGATAAGGTGATGGGCAAACTCGACGACAATCAATTTATACAGCAACAACTGGGCGAACTGGATAAATTCCGGAAACAGGTAAAATCTTTGTCGAGGAAATTGGCATAACCCAATGATCAACCCCGCTACTACGGCAGCTGCCTTATCTTTGCAAAAACAATCTCGCTTGAAAAAAATATGCTTCCTCCTAATGCTGTGCTGCTGGCAGTTTACGGCCAACAGCCAATCCCTTGCTGAAATTAAAAAAGTACTGGACACCACCAATAACCCCCTCGGCTACGTGAAATTCGTACTCAAGAAAAAATATTTCATTGATACCGTAGCCGTGCTCAGCACATCCACATTCCTGGGTAAATCAGATAGTTTGGCCTACCATGGAAAAGTGGGTAAAGTGTATGGGCCATTCAAGAAGGAAAATATCCTGGTGAAGATATTGATGAAAGCACCCAATACCTTTTATCATGTAAAACATATCCTGCTCGACACTTCTGTATTCAGCAAGCGCTTTGCCGATAAACTGGCTGATAGTATCATCTTAAAGATAAAATCGGGACTGGCTACATTTGCCGATGAGGCGAGTATTTACAGTGCAGACAATGAGTCGGCCCGCAAAGGAGGCGATCTGGGATGGTTTGTGCGGGGCGTAATGCTTCCGGCAATGGATGTTGAACTGGTGAAACATAAGAAGGGTGAATTGTTCAAGGTATGGTCAACCTCCGGTTTGCATATTGTAACCATTGCAGACGATCCTAAAAAAGACAATGGTTATGCACTGATGTTGCGGGTAATTTTATAAACTCGAGATGGCAGTTGCGCTATAAATATATCTGACTATTCCTAAACCGTTTCCAGCAAGCATTGCAGGGCAAGTTCATAACCTTTTAGTCCGAGCCCACTGATCACTCCCTTTGCCTTCCCGGATACATACGATAATTGCCGGAATGATTCCCTGGCAAAAATATTGGAGATATGTACTTCTATTACCGGTGTTTTTATGGCCGCCATGGCATCACCGATGGCTACTGAAGTGTGCGTATAGCCGCCGGGGTTAAAGATAATACCATCATGATCAAAACCGGTACGTTGTAATTCATTGATGAGTTCTCCTTCAATATTGCTTTGGAAATAACTGATCTCATGCCCTGGATATTTTCCTTTCAATATTTCCAGGAATGCAGTGAATGATTCTGTACCATAAATATTTACTTCCCGGGTGCCCAGTAAGTTGAGGTTAGGCCCGTTGATGATGGCGATTTTCATGAGCACAAATTACATAAAATGACGGGAATCTTAAGCTACCGTTCCGATCATGGCGATGAATTCATCGAACAAGTAGCGGCTATCATGCGGACCGGGTGTGGCTTCCGGATGATATTGTACCGAAAAAGCAGGTTTATTCTTGATGCGTATGCCTTCTATACTCTGGTCGTTGAGGTTGATATGCGTAATAGACACATTTGGATTGGCTTTCACCGCTTCAGGATCTACACCAAACCCATGGTTTTGGGTAGTGATCTCCGATCTTCCACTGATGATATTCTTAACCGGATGGTTTAGTCCACGGTGCCCATGATGCATTTTAAAGGTTGGGATATCATTGGCCAATGCCAGTAGCTGATGACCCAGGCAGATCCCAAATAAAGGTTTGCCTGAAGCCAGTATCTTTTTTACCGTAGCAATGGCATAATCCATGGGTGCAGGATCGCCCGGACCATTGCTGATAAAATAACCATGCGGCTGAAAGGATTCGAGGGTTTCAAAATCGGTTTTGGCATTATGTACTTTAACGTAGGCGCCTCTTTCGGTAAGACAAGTAAGAATATTCTTTTTGATACCAAAATCGAGTACGGCTATACGCAGTTTGCTTTGCGGATCGCCTACAAAATATGATTCAGCAGTGCTTACGGTGGAAGCCAGTTCCAGTCCATCCATAGAAGGCACTTGTTTCAGTTCTTTCTTTAATTGTTCTACATCGGTATGGGCAGAGGAAACGATGCAGTTCATGGCCCCCTGCTTTCTGATATGCATCACCAATGCACGGGTATCGATGCCGTCGATGGCCACTACCTGTTGTGCTTCAAAATAATCTTGCAAAGAACCATCGGCCAGGAAGCGGCTGTATTTTTCTTCCAGATTTCGTCCGATCACGGCTTTAACTTTCACCCCATTACTTTCTACATCTGATTCCTTAACCCCATAGTTCCCGATATGAACATTGTTCATGATCAGCACCTGTCCATAATAGCTGGGATCGGTAAATACTTCCTGGTAGCCGATCATGCCTGTATTAAAACAGATCTCACCGGTGGCTGTGCCTATTTTACCAAAGGCTTTGCCGGTAAGTACGGTACCGTCTTCTAAAATTAAAACTGCGGGGGTGTTATTGGCCATTGACATGAATTACGAAGGTTTTGCAAAGAAAAGAATTCCAAGGCGTATTGCGCAAAAAAAATTCTTCACATTACGATGTTGATGAATGAACGGGTATGGTCGGTGAGCATAAAAAAAGCTCCGATCATACAATCGGAGCTTTTATATAAAAACAGTTTCAAATTATGCTTCTGCTTTTTCTTCTGTGGCAGTATCTGTGGTTGCCTCAGGAGCGTCGGTGGTAGCTGCTTTCTTTTTAGCACCGCCAGCACGACGAGTTTTCTTAGCGGGTTCAGCGGCTTTGGCTGTTCCTTTGCCGTAAATATCGTTGAAGTCTACCAGCTCGATCATCGCGATCTCAGCGTTATCCCCTATACGGGCGCCTAATTTAATGATGCGGGTATAACCACCTGGGCGGCCGGCCACTTTGGGGGCTACCACGGTGAACAGTTCTTTTACAGCTGCTTTATCATTCAGGTAGCTGAACACAATACGGTGATTGTGCATGATGGCTTCCTTACTAGAGGTATTCTTTGTTTTGGTGATCAGGGGTTCGATATACACCCTCAGGGCTTTTGCCTTAGCCAATGTAGTGGTGATCCTTTTGTAAGTGATCAACTGGCAACCTAGGTTCATCAGCAGGGCCTTTCTGTGAGAAGCCGTTCTGCTTAGATTTTTGATTTTGTCTCCGTGACGCATGACGTTTTAGTTTTAATTCGCTTACACCGTGTCAGGAATTGTAAGCTACTCGTGAAAAATATATAAAAACTAAGCTGATATTGAATATCAGCCCAAATGATTACTCATCATCTAATTTCAGTTTGCTCAGGTCCATACCGAAGCTCAAACCTCTTTCGTGCAATACCTGCTCAATTTCGCTCAAAGATTTCTGACCGAAATTCCTGAATTTCATCAGGTCTTCCTGCTCGTACTGAACCAGTTCGCTCAAAGAGTTGATCTTCGCTGCTTTCAGGCAATTGAAGGCACGTACAGAAAGATCGAGATCTTCCAATGGTGTCTTCAGGATCTTGCGCAGTTGCAGGGTTTGTTCATCAACCAGGTCTTCTTTTTTCTCTTCTTTATTATCGAAAGTGATGTTCTCGTCGGTGATGATCATCAGGTGCTGGATCAGGATACGACTGGCTTGTTTCACTGCTTCTTCCGGATGAATGGTACCATCGGTAACCACTTCCATGATCAGTTTTTCAAAATCGGTACGCTGTTCCACACGGGTATTTTCGATCGAGTATTTTACATTCTTGATGGGTGTATAAATAGCATCCACCGGAATATATCCAAAATGAGAACTCTTTTCTTTGTTTTCTTCAGCTGGTACATAACCGCGGCCTTTGCCAATGGTGATCTCGATATCCAGTTTGGCGCTGTTGTCCATGGTACAGATCAGCAGTTCAGGATTCATCACTTCAAATGAAGGTGATGCTTCGCCGATCATGGCTGCTGTGAATTCAGCTTTATTCTTGATAGAAAGTGTCAGTTTCTCAACCGGAACCTCATGCTCAACTTTCTTCTTGATACGAACCTGTTTCAGGTTAAGGATGATTTCAGTTACATCTTCAGTAATTCCTTTCAAAGTAGCAAACTCGTGGTCGGCACCAGCGATATTGATACCGATGATGGCGTATCCTTCCAGTGAGTTCAGCAATACCCTGCGCAGAGAATTACCAATGGTTACCCCGTAACCGGGCTCCAACGGGCGAAACTCAAATTGAGCTTCAAACTCGGTTGCTTTCTGAAGAACTATTTTATCTGGTTTTACGAAATTTAAAATGCCCATATTAAAATATTAATTATGAATTATTAATTATTAATTCCTGGTCTGAATGGTTATTTAGAATACAATTCCACGATCAGTTGCTCCTTGATGTTCTCAGGAACACTTTCTCTTTCTGGATAGGCAATGAAAGTACCTTTGGTTTCGGCTTCACTCCAATCGATCCAGCTGAATTTTGCATTTTTACCACGCAGGTTTCCAGTGATGGCTGTATTCGCTGCACTTTTATTTTTTAAACCGATCACATCTCCTGGTACACAGCTATAAGAAGGAATATTCAATACTTCTCCGTTCACGGTGATATGTTTGTGAGATACCAGCTGGCGGGCAGCCTGGCGACTAGGGGCAATACCCATACGGAAAACGGTGTTGTCTAAACGCGCTTCCAACAATTTGATCAGGTTTTCACCGGTAACGCCTTTTCTACGGGCAGCTTCATCAAAAGTTTTGCGGAATTGTTTTTCCAGCAAGCCATAAGTGTATTTGGCTTTTTGCTTTTCCCTTAACTGCAATGCATACTCGCCTAAGGTTTTACGCTTGCGGGTTGCACCGTGCATGCCGGGAGGGTTGCTGTTCTTAGTTAACCATTTGCCATTTCCGGTAATGGGCTCTCCGAAGATCCTGGAGATTTTTGTTTTGGGGCCTGTGTAACGTGCCATAATATTATACTTGATTTTTTAGTTTCGATACCACATCTTAAAAATCTAAAATTTAATGTGATACCCAGTTATTAAATAAGGGCAATCCGGCGGGGCCGGATGCTTGATTATACTCTTCTTTTCTTGGGAGGACGGCAACCATTGTGTGGCAATGGGGTAACGTCTTTGATCATTGCGATCTCGATGCCATTTTGTGATAAAGAGCGGATGGCGCCTTCACGTCCAGAACCCGGTCCTTTTACATAAACATCTACTCTTTTCAAACCTGCATCCAGTGCTACTTTAGCAGCATCAGCGGCGGCCATCTGGGCAGCATAAGGAGTGTTCTTTTTAGAACCCTTAAAGCCCATTTTACCGGCAGATGACCAGGAAATTACCTGACCCTGTTTGTTGGTTAAACTGATAATGATGTTGTTGAAACTAGCTGTAACATGAGCATCTCCGTAACTGTCAACCTTTACAACTCTCTTTTTTGCGGCGGCTTTCGCGCCTTGTGCTTTTGCCATAATTGATTTAAATAGGTAATCTTGAAAAAATGGATCTCGTTTTGCCTGGGCCTAACGAAACTGAATCAACCCTCCTGCCGACTTCCCAACGATCTGGTGCTGATTCAAAAAACTGAAGTCGTAATATTATTGACTAATTATTTCTTAGCAACTTTCTTTTTACCGGCAACGGTTTTACGTTTACCTTTTCTGGTACGGCTGTTGGTACGGGTACGCTGACCACGAACCGGCAATCCTTTACGGTGACGCAAACCCCTGTAACAGGCGATATCCAGCAAACGCTTGATATTCATTTGAGTTTCACTACGCAAAGCACCTTCGGTCTTGAATTCGTTGTTGATCACATTACGGATGGCAGTTTGCTCATCATCATCCCACTGGTTAACTTTTTTATTAGCATCAATCCCTGATTTAGCTAAAATATAACGGGCAGTGGAACGGCCAATTCCGTAGATATAGGTCAGGCCAACTTCACCTCTTTTATTATTTGGTATGTCAATACCGGCAATACGAGCCATAATTCAATTAATTTATTTTGTTGTTGATTTGCTTTTAAATACAAATAGACAATTGCTGTTGAACAATTGTCTGTGTAAGATTATCCTTGCTTTTGCTTAAAGCGTGGATTCTTTTTGTTAATCACATACAGCCTGCCTTTCCTTCTCACGATCTTGCAATCTGCGCTGCGTTTTTTTATCGAAGCTCTAACCTTCATTGTGTTAATTTTTATGTTTGTTATTATGAATCTATTACTTGTATCTAAAGATGATCCTGCCCCTGGTAAGATCATACGGACTCATTTCCACGCCCACTTTATCACCTGGTAAAATACGGATATAGTGCATCCTCATTTTACCTGAAATTGTGGCTAGGATCTCATGTCCATTTTCCAATTTTACTTTGAACATAGCATTGCTCAGTGCTTCTACAATCGTTCCATCCTGCTTAATAAGTGCCTGTTTAGCCATAAATTTGGGAGCGCAAAGATAGGATGAATTATTTAATTAATGGAAAAAATCGGGGGTAATTACCAACAAAACCCTTGTTTTTCCACATAAATTTCAATTTTGGGCCATTTTCAGCCCTGTTGGGGCGGGGGAAACCCGGAAATCCCTCAAAATCAGTCCGGAAACTGAAATTTCCAATCCGGCAAAAAAAAATCCCGGCTTGCTGGCCGGGATGCATATCAATCAGTTGGGAAAATCAATCAAATGAATCTTCATTCAGGTGCACCTTGGTCATTTCATAAAAATGATTCTGCAGGTTGTGTACAAAGATCGGATGCAGGATATGGCGGTGCTCATCGCGGTACCAGATCTCAAAAGCTGAAAAATTATCTTTTCCAGTCAATTGTATCCGGAAAGCTCCTTTTGAATACTTTACGGTACCATCCTCATTATCGTGACGGTGAAATTTAAAATTCAGCAACTGCGCTTCATCCAGCGTCAAGGCACTGAGCTGGTCCACTTCAAACCAGAATTCCTGCACACCGGTGTCCACGCAAACCTGCTTTTCATTGTGGTTCAGGTTTGTAACCTCACCCTGTCGTTTGTCGCCCTCATTTTCTGCAATCAAATAATCGCCTACTTTAATTTCATGAAATTTTATCATATGGCTTTCAATTTTAGTAGTTTAAATATAAGATAGATTTTCCAAAAAAATCAGCGATCCTTTATTCTGCCCAACTCATCACATATCCTTCGTTCTCGATGATGAGCGCCTCACGGGTAAGCTGCAATGGCCTGAACGTGTCTACCATCACCGCTAACTCGGCCGTGGCCTTTGCCCCGATGCTCTTTTCCACTGCTCCGGGATGCGGACCATGAGGAATGCCTGCAGGGTGCAAGGTGATCATCCCCTCGGTAACATGCTTGCGGCTCATGAATTCTCCGGCCACATAATATAATACCTCATCACTGTCGATATTGCTATGGTTGTATGGCGCCGGAATGGCATCCGGATGATAATCATATAAGCGGGGAACAAAGGAACACACTACAAAAGCTTCCGTTTCAAAGGTCTGGTGCACCGGCGGTGGCTGGTGTACCCTTCCGGTGATGGGCTCAAAATCATGGATACTGAAGATATAAGGATAACAACAGCCGTCCCATCCCACCACATCAAAGGGATGGGTTCCATAATGCAACCCGTACAAGATCCCCTTCTTTTTGGTCTTGATCAGGAAATCACCCTCCTCATCGATGGTCTGCAGATCCTGCGGTTTACGTATATCTCGTTCGCAGAAGGGAGCATGCTCCATCAACTGACCATGTTTGCTCATATATCTTTTGGGATAACGGATAGGCGTAAACGACTCTACAATGAACAGCCTGTTGTTTTCATCGTTGAATTCGATCTGGTAGATGGTACCCCGGGGCAATACAATATAATCGCCATAGCTGAAAGGCAACTCGCCATACTGGGTCTTTACCTTACCCGTGCCGGCATGTACAAAGATCATTTCATCGGCATCGGCATTTTTATAAAAATAATCGCTCATGCTTTGCTGGGGTGCGGCCAATACGATATGGCAGTCGTTGTTCACCAGCACGGCCTTCCGGCTATCCAGATAATCTTTTTCAGGCTTTACTTTAAACCCTTCAAAGCTGCGGTGCTTCAGCATTTTTTCTTCTGCCACCACCGGCGAAACATCGATGGGCTCATCGGTACGGGTGATCATGGTTGGCGGATGGCAATGGTATAACAAGGCATAATCATCGGCAAAGCCTTCGGTAGAGAACAATTGCTCCGCATATAGTTTTCCGTTTGGTTTCCGGAACTGAACATGGCGTTTGTGCGGGATGGATCCCAGTGTATAGTAATGTGACATGGAGGATAATTAAGAATTAATAATTAAAAATTAATAATGGGAGGAAGAGAGCCGGGTCATCTGACAGCAAGTGCTAAGGAAGCCAACAGAAAATAATATTTCCAGTTGCGCTTATCAATATAGTAAGTGAAATTGCGGTGGAATGGCATCGTTAAAATTTGATTGAGGATAATTTCTGTTTGAATATTACCTTCATTTCAAATTTACAAGATTAAATTGAAATAAACTGACCAGGATC
>CAIRHQ010000151.1 GCA_903878475.1 uncultured Bacteroidota bacterium
CTGCAGCAGCCAGTGGCAATAACCCCAGCTGAATAGCCGTGGCAAAGCAACCCGGATTGGCAATATTTTTTGCTGTGCGTATGGCGTCTCTATTCAGTTCGGGCAATCCATAAACGAATGTTCGGGTACCCATTACTGAAAGATCAGTTAATCGGAAATCTTGCGACAGGTCAATGATCCTGATGGATGCATCAACAGATTGTGCTTCCAAAAAAGCCTTACTGGCTCCATGCCCCTGGCAAAGGAACAATACATCGATACTGTTGGGGTTAAGTGCCGGAATTGTGGAACTAAATTTCAGCACGGTATCTCCGATCAGGTCGTCGTGTACTTTGCTGAGCAATTGATCCCCATTACTTTTGCTATGTACAAAAATAATTTCAGTGGCAGGATGTTGCAATAAGATACGGATCAGTTCACCGGCCGTATATCCTGCGCCGCCAATGATGCCGACTTTAATTTTATTATTCATGGGCCGAATCTTTTATAGCATGATAGATCATGGTTTGGTTGCCGAATATCTTGGAGAACCCGCGTACATCCTCTCCCGTCCAGCCGGTATTCATTTCTCCATATTTCCCAAAACGGCTACTCATCAGGTCGTAAGGCGATTCAATGCCATTGATTACAAAACGGTAAGGCATCAATTCGGCAAACACATCCCCGCTTACCTGTTCCTGTGCATTTGAAAAAAATGCTTCAATATCGCGCATCACCGGATCCATGATCTGCCCTTCGTGTAACCAGTTTCCATAAAACTGAGCCAGCTGGTCTTTAATATTGAGCTGCCATTTGGTAAGTACATGCTTTTCCAGGGCATGGTGTGCTTTTAAGATCAGCATCGGAGCAGCGGCTTCAAAGCCAACCCTTCCTTTGATGCCGATGATGGTATCGCCCACATGGATATCGCGACCAATGGCGAAAGGCCCTGCAATGGATTGCACATATTGAATGGCTTCGGAAGGGTGATTGAAAGATTTATCGTCTACGCCTACCAGTTCGCCTTTGCGGAAAGATAATTTTATGGATCGGGTGGTTAATGCTGGATCAAGCTGACTGGGCCAGGCCGATTCGGGCAGCATGCCTTTACTCGTCAATGTTTCTTTTCCCCCCACGCTTGTACCCCATAACCCTTTATTGATCGAGTACATTGATTTTTCGAAATTCATTGCTACCCCATGGTCTTTCAGGTATTGTATTTCTGTTTCCCGACTCAGTTGCAGATCGCGAACCGGAGTGATGATGGTAACGCCCGGGATCATGCTATTGAAGATCATATCAAATCTTACCTGGTCGTTTCCTGCACCGGTGCTGCCATGGGCCACGGCACTGGCTTCTAGTTTTTTGGCATGTTCAGCGATATTCACTGCCTGGCTCAACCTTTCTGCGCTTACGCTTAAGGGATAGGTATTGTTCTTAAGGATATTTCCAAAGACCAGGTATTTGACAATGGAATCATAATAATTCTTTACCGCATCGATGCTGGTATGCGACTTAACCCCCAGCCGGTAAGCATGCGCTTCGATCTGTTTCAGTTCATCGGCATTGAAACCACCGGTATTCACCAATACAGAATGCACTTCATAGCCCAGGTCTTGCGACAGGTATATGGCGCAGAAAGTAGTGTCCAGTCCGCCGCTAAAGCCCAGTACCAGTTTTTTACCCAATCCGGGTTTTTCAGTAATGCTATTTTCTTTTGCTATTTGGCTCATGGTCAGTCGTTAAAAGTTTAATAATCCGAACAGGCTTGTTTTTCCTTTTGCAGCTGATTTGTTCCGATTCAGAAATTTAATAAGTCGGCCTTGTTTCAGTCGCATGAAACGTTCGTAAATTTTAGATTGCTTTTTAAATTCAGAAGCGGTCTCTTCCGGTTCGTAATGGTCGGTAGGATCATACAACATGGCGGTGCACATACAATTCTTTCTTTCTTTACTCACCAGGATATCATAATTGACACAGCTTTTGCAACCGGCCCAGAAATCTTCATCATCGGTAAGTTCACTATAGGTTACGGGTTCATACCCGAGGTCGGAATTAATTTTCATCACTGCCAGTCCGGTAGTGAGTCCGAAAATTTTTGCAGCCGGATATTTTTCGCGGGAGAGCTGAAATATTTTTTGTTTGATGGCTTTGGCAATTCCTGATTTCCGGTATTGGGGTGCTACGATCAGTCCGCTATTGGCCACAAAGGAATCATGTCCCCAGGCTTCAATATAACAGAAGCCTACCCAGTGGCCATCAGTTGTTACAGCGATCACTGCTTTTTGTTCCAAGATCTTTTTGGAAACATAATCGGCAGATCGTTTGGCGATACCGGTGCCTCTTGCCTTGGCCGAAGATTCCATTTCAGCGGTAATGGCTGTAGCGTATCGAATATCGTCCGCTGTGGCGGACCGAATAATAATGTTTGATTGATCCAATTTATTAAAATTGAAATGAAGAATAATAAAGGAAAATTACAAATCGCACTAAAGGGGTTTCGGGAATTTTTTCACTGACAGGGGCATTTTTTTATATGCTCGTCCTATCAGCAACCACGTCGTACATGGGTTACTAAAACCGGGGAAGCCGTAAATTGAATATATAACTGACTGTTTTTCAATACTGCTGTTGGTTTTTAACGTTTAACAGGACGCAAAAGTAACTGATTATTTGTTAATGCGTTGAAAAAAGACCTGTTTTTTCATGGAACTCAACTTACCCAATTCAGGGGTCTTTTTGCCGTAGAAATGCAACGCTGATCAGGAACTAATTTAGTCTGGGTAATAGGTCTTCTATTATTTCAATGCTGTAGGGATTGAATTCATTTATTTTCTGTTCCAATTAAATAATCAGGTCGTTTAGAAAATAAACTGCAAGATCAATGGTTACTATTTTTTCGTCTGCCTGATCACCTGCTTTAATACCGTACAAAAAGTATTCAAACCATAAATGCTTAAATCAATTATTTGCAGCGTAATATTTGCCGAGTCGTTTCAATACGACACTTGAGATAGTGATACAACTGCAATAATTCGCAATTTTCATGTATGCTTAATCGTTATGATACTTTTTTCCAAAAAAAACTAGCATTTCTACACAATTTTATCTAATAAATTTGGATAGTAATTTCCGCAACATAATTTTCGCATACAAGCTAACGATGTTGTAACATTCAATAATTAGACAGGTTGATAGTTACCTAGATAAACCATCCATTCTCCAGATTAACCATTTCAAAAAAACAGGCTCCCATTGTCTTCAGCGACAATGACTTCAATGAAGGGTAACCTTATATTGATGATTTTGCCTAAAGAATCAATCATACTCATCTTCATGTGGTGGGCAATCAGTTACTGCAAAACCTAATGCATTTCCTGATCTCCTATTTATTGTTGGTAAGTAACAAAATATGATCCCTGAAAACTAATACCCGTGAAAACAATTTGAACCCTAAACCAAATTAACAAAGATCAGTTACTTCAAAACAGAACAAAAAAATGAAATCACAAAAATTTACCTTCTTCAAGCTTATGCTCATATTGAGCATATCGCTTTTTACCGCGCATGCAGAAGCAAAAAATATTGATGAGCAATTGCACATCAGTTATACCGGTAGCCCCTATTGCGCTACGGGTACCGCTAGTGTTACGATTACCCACCCAGGCGAAAACGGGAATCACGGAACATTCAGTTCTACAACAGGATTGATCATTAATTCAACTACAGGAACGATCAATCTATCTGCCAGTACTCCCGGAACCTATACCATTACCTATACTTATGGAAACGAAGAAGGAAATGGACATGGTGAAGGTGAAGGTGAAGGCGAAGGTGAAGGTGAAGGCGAGGGTAACAATTCGCATATTTCTACCACCAGCATTACCATCAAAGCCGGCACACACAATATAGTAAACCAATCAAGTTGCGAATCCTATACCTGGCATAGCATTGCTCATACCAGCAGCGGAACTTATACCTATAGTTATACCAATGGAGATGGTTGTCCTTCAGCAGACACCCTTTACCTGACCGTTAATTATGGCACCCATAATGCTGAAACCAGTACTTCATGCGAATCATATACATGGCATGGAAGTACTTATACTGTTACCGGAACCTATACATACAACTATACCAATGGTTCTGGTTGTGCTTCAGTAGATACATTGCACCTGACCGTTAATTATGGCACTCATAACGCCAGCACAGTTTCTAATTGTAACACATACAACTGGCATGGAACCAACTATACTACCAGCGGCGATTACACTTATGGATATAATAATGAATCAGGATGTGCTTCGGTAGACACGCTTCACCTCACCATCAGGTATAGCACTACCAGTACTACTGCCCTTGTTGCCTGTGGCTCATATACCTGGAATGGTAGCAATTATACCAACAGCGGCACTTATACATATACAGGTACAAATGCTGTAGGTTGTGATTCAGTAGCTACTTTAAATCTTACCATCAATGCCCTGCCAAATAGCTTTAACTTAACCGGTGGCGGAAGTTATTGTGTAGAAGACGAATGGCAAGGCGGAGAAAATGAAGGGGAAGGCGAAGGTGAAGGGGAAGGTGAAGGGGAAGGTCATAGATTTCTGATTGGATTGAACGGATCGCAAATAGGAATTAGTTATCAGTTACAATTAAACGGAATCAATAAGGGCACTCCAAAAACTGGAACAGGTGCAGCAATTAGTTTTGGCTATAAAACTGCATTAGGCATATATACCGTTGTTGCGGTAAATAATACTACAGGTTGTACCGCAGATATGAATGGCACTGCCAATATCATCGTTTACAAAAAACCAGGCATCAGTGTAACTCCTGCAAATCAAACCATTTGTACAGGTGCTGCAATTACCACGATCAATATCACCGACACCAATAATGTATCTGGTACCACTTATAGCTGGACCCGGAATAACAGCAGTAGTTTAACGGGTATTGCTGCTAGCGGAACGGGTTCATCGATTGCTGGCTTATTGACCAATACTACCAATAGCCAACAAAAAGCAACTTTTACCATCACGGCAACTTCTGCCTGCGGTTCTAGAACTAAAACAGTTTGTGTTACCGTAAATGCCAATACCAGCATAACCGGACAGCCTAATAATCAAACAAAGAATATAGGGCAAACGGCTACGTTTACTGTAAATGCATCGGGTATCGTTAGTACTTACCAATGGCAGGTGAGCAGCAATGCAGGAAGCAGTTGGACAAATATCAATAACGCCGGTGTTTATTCAGGCGCTACAACAGCAAGCTTGAAATTAACAGGTGTTAGCATTGCCCTTAACGGAAATAAATATCGTTGTAATGTTACCGGCCAATGTGGCCCGATGGCAACATCGAATGCCGCAACATTAACCGTAAATCAGGGCAATTGCAATAATAACAACAATGGTAATTTTGCTTCAAGGGTTGCCGTAGAGGAAGATAATTTCTCGACTCCCGAAAGCAACACTACCTCAGCAAACCCTATCATAACCGCACCAGTGCTGATTAATATAGTGGCAAGCCCCGTTACCGTTAAAGCAGCAAGCAATCCCAATCCTGTTATCATTCCAACCGGAGTTAGTATTTATCCAAACCCAACGGTAGGACAGTTTAATTTGGTAGCAGAAAACTTTGCAGTTGGAAATGCAACAGTTAAAATACTAAATGTGAATGGGATCATAGTTCAAACACATGCAGTACAAATAAAATCAGCCAGACAAGTATTTGCCCTCAACATTGATCAGGCAACTAAAGGCATCTATTTTGTACAGATCATGCAGGCGGGTAAATCAGCAACTTATCAGATCAGCAAACAATAATCAGCTTTCCAAACAATCCAACAAAAGGGCTATCGATAATCGATGGCCCTTTTTAATTCCTCCCCGTATCCTTGCCCCATCAACCTGCATTTCGGTGATCTAATCATGAATATTTCAATGCATACATGTATTGCTAAGTATTACTACTTAGAAATACATAGCTAAAATACCTGACTTTTTTTCTTCCTAGGCATATTCGTTTTTGTTTGAAATTATCCTACATACATTTACATCAGGTCAAACAAAAAGAATCTACCTAGTTAAAATCCAAGTCCTCCTATGATTACCTATCCAATCCAAACAGATCCAATTCAATCCAATGAAACATCAAATGGCTTTCAGACCTATGACGCCGTGTAAATACTAGCAATCAACAAGCCATATAAAAAAACCCGAAAAAGTTCGGGTTTTTTTATGTCTAACAATTGCTGGCATAATAAATAGTAAACGGTTGCCATTCATAGATTTCAATAATACTATCCATACAACTGCCAGTAAGTATTAATACTTACGGAGCCTACGCATAACTAACAAAAATAAAATGATTGTTGCTATAAAACTCAATATAGGAGTAACTTACAGACAATCAGAAACTATAAATCACATTCCACTTCCTACCCGTAAATCTTATGTTTCATCCACTCCTGCAAAAACAGTTCGCCGATTTTTTAGGAGGCCTCCCGAGTGCTGACCATCCTTTACAAGCCTTCTTCAACAGCATTAGTGATACATACCATCAATTCGAAAAAAACGCAGGAAGTACTCAATATGTGGAGCAACCTAACGCTGAAAAACCAAAGCCCTTTGATGACCTAGCATCACTTCCTTTGGAAAACCCCAATCCTGTATTTCGGATCTCGCATACCGGTGAAATACTGTTTCAAAATAAAGCGGGCAGCACGATCAAAAAATTACTGTATAAAGAAAGATCATATACCACAGAGGAGTTCTTTACCACATTTGCCTCCACTTTCAATCTAGGAGGAACCTTTGAACTGAATGCGAATGGCCGGGATTACCATTTCCAAAACAAACCTTTACTGCAGAAAAAATGCATCAATTTATATGGCTGGGATATCACTGAACAAATACACTTACAACAGAAAGCTTTTGATAATTTTTACAGACTCGAAACCTTTCTGGAATCAACCAATGAAGCCTATTTTATCATCTATGAAAAACATAAAGAAAAAAGTTTTTTCACCTCAAAATGGGGTCAGTTCTTTGGATTCAACCCAATCAGAAATAAAGATGTATTCAAAGAAAGAAGGAAATTAATACCCAAAGACGCCCTGGCTTACTATGATGAGGCAATACGATCGCTAGAGAAAGATGGACATACAAGTTTGCAATATCCACTTCACCATAAACAAACCAAAAAGATCATCTGGCTGGATGAAAAGATCATTAAGCATTTCGATCCCATTACCCAAGACACCATTATCAGTGGTCGCATCATCGATATTACTAAAGAGCACCTGTATTCCATGCACGTTAAAGAAAGTGAGGAAAGATTTAAATTGATCATGGATGCTGCACCTGTGATGATATTGGTTACTGATAAAAACAATCATATAACCTACACTAATAAAGCCTTTACAGAAAAAACGGGAATTTCTAAGGAATCCATTTCAAAATATGAGGAAATTGCAGCGTTGCTTCATCCGGAAGACAAGCCCATTTTACTTCAATCGTGGAAAAAACAAAACGTCCATCAGCAAACCTACATCACCAATTATCGATTACAAAATAAAATGGGCGAGTACCTTAATATAACGGAAGAATCGGTACCCCGTTTTTATGAAGACGGAGCATTTGCAGGAAATATTAAAGTGTATATCGACCTAACCAAAGAAAATTCACTGATCCAGCAGTTGAATTTAAAGCAGAATAAATTAGATATTGTTACGAAGTACTCACCTGATATCATATTATTGATCAATACCAGCGGTATTATAGAATATGTTTCTGAATCTGTAGAAAGGATCTTAGGCTATCCTGTAGCAGAAGTACAAGGCAGTTCAATTGAGCGCTATATGTCGTCAGATTATTCAAGCCATTTTAAAGCCTCCATCTTAAAATCGAAAATTAACAACAAAGGGGCATTACAAGAATACCAGATGGAGAAAAAAAATGGTGAGAACATTTGGGTTGAATCATCTGTTTCCAGGATCCAGGGGGTAAATAAAGATGAGGTCAAATTACTGATCCACAACAGGGATATATCAGAATTTAAAAAAGTGCAGCAGACGCATGAAGAAAACGAACAGAAATACAAGCGGCTATTTGAAAACATGCAGTTGGGGGTGATGGAAGTTGACTTAGAAGAGAACATAACATGGGTGAACAAGTCGTATGAAAAAATTACCGGCTACCATTTTGATGAACTAAATGGAAAAAACGCCCTCCAATTGTTCCTTCCGAATGATCAGGAATTAAAAAAAATGAATTCCGTAAATAAGACCCGAAAGAAAAAGAAGCAATCCACTTATGAAACCAAGATAAAGCGGAAAGATGGAACGATCATTGATCTCGTGATCAGCGGTGCGCCAGTAGTGAATAAAGCGGGGGATGTTACCGGATCAGTAGGCATACACTGGGATGTGAGCAGTTTGAGAATAATGGAGCATCAACTTGCAGAAGAAAAAATGATGCGGCAACACCATATCATGGAAGCCAAACTTAATGCAGAAGAAAGACAGAAGCAGTTATTAGGCCGAGAATTACATGACAGTGTAGGACAAATGCTTACCTACACCAGTTTATACTTACAGGTAGCAGCCTCCAAAGAGTATGATCCCAATATTTTTGTGAAAGCACAAGAAAGCATTTTGGCAACACTGAATGAAGTACGCCGCATTTCAAGGAGCCTGGTTCCACCGGCTTTGTCAGACCTAGGCTTAAAAGAGGCCATTGCAGAATTCCTGAATCAGTATTCGGAACTATCCAAGCCCATGTTCAGATTCCAGGCCAAGGACAATGTATTCCAAGGCATTTCCTATGAATCGCAGATCATGATCTACAGGATTATTCAGGAATTGACCAGCAATACCCTTCGCTATGCCAATGCACAAACTGTTGACGTATCCTTCAGTAGGTCTGATCGTTTCTTATCGATCCGCTATTCCGATGATGGACGAGGTTTCGAGTCTGATAAAATTAAAAAAGGGGTAGGGTTAAATAGCATAAAGACGAGAACTGCCTATTTCAATGGAAATTTTGATATCCAATCAAATAAAAATATGGGGGCTGTTTTTACAATTGAATTACCTTTAGAAACAATTACAAATGAAGAGCAAGAAAATTGATATCATCATTGTAGACGACCATGTATTAATCGCCGAAATGTGGGCAGAATTGATCAATTCGAATCCGCTCTATCAGGTAGTCGCCATCTGCAACAATACCGACACCTCTACTGATCTCGTGAAAAATTTGCGACCAGATATTGTGATCATGGACATCAATATCCAACCGATTTCTGGCATAGATGCTACAAAGATCATAAAAAAAATATCGCCGGGCACCAAGGTTATTGGTGTTTCCATGCATAACCAGCCCTCTTTTGCAAAGCGTATGATGAAGAATGGCGCTTCTGGCTATGTAACAAAGAGTTCCGGAAAAAATGAAATGTTTATGGCCATTGATGCGGCCGTTTTGGGAAAAGTTTATATCTGCAAAGAGATCCAGGAAAACCTTTCCAAACAAATGCTGGTAGAAGATGAAACCAATAATATCAGCAAATTGACCGAACGGGAAATCGAGATCGTAAAACTGATCAAAGAGGGTTTTTCATCAAAAGAAATAGCAGAAAAATGTTTTCTCTCTTTCAGGACCATTGAAGTACACAGGGCCAAGATCCTGAAAAAACTAAATCAGAAAAACACACCTTCTTTGCTTAATTTTATTAACAACTCATCCTTGGACTTATAAATATCTTCATGAAATTAAAGACCGTAATATTAGAAGACAACCTCATCGCAAAAATCACCCTCGAAAATTATTGCAACAATTATCCTGAAATAGAATTTTTAGAATCTTTTGAAACCGTACAGGAAGCCATTGTTTTTGTTAAGGAAAATACAGTAGATCTGGTTTTCCTTGACATTGAACTTAAAGATGATCTGGGCTGGGAACTCTTATCCCATATTCATGACAACACGATAGTGATTGTTACCACTTCTCAGGAAAAATACCTGGAGGAATCTCGGAAATATGATAAAATCAGTCAGTTCCTACTGAAGCCAATTTTTCTGGACACTTTTTTAATGGCTATGTCGAAAGTGAATATGCCGGCCGAATAACCCTTATCCATTTTTGATATACTAAAAAGCCCAAATCCTTAATGAAAAAGATTTAGGCTTTGTATCGGGGAGCAGACTTGAACTGCCGTCCGCCGCGGCGGATATGAATCAGTTGCTCGAATGTTTTATGGTATTAATAAATTCTCGTCCCACTCCTGACTTTAACCATTTCTCATAATCCATTGCTGATTTTTTATCCTCAAATACTTTTGTATAGATCAACACCCATGGACGATAACGGCTGGTCCAACCATGACCCAATTCATTATGCGACAATAATCTTTCAGGAAGGTCTGAAGTATAACCAGTATAATGCTTTTGGCAACTCGAAGAATACAATATGTATACAGTGTATTTCATAAAAAAAGAAATCCCCTAATTATAGGGGATTCTTGGTATCGGGGAGCAGACTTGAACTGCCGTCCGCCGCGGCGGATATGAATCAGTTGCTCGAATGTTTTATGGTATTAATAAATTCTCGTCC
>CAIRHQ010000152.1 GCA_903878475.1 uncultured Bacteroidota bacterium
AACCATTGTATTTTAAATCTAACGGAAAGGGGTAATAGCAGAAAAAGGAAATACGCTGAAATAAAACAGGCCAGTGAAAATAAGATGGATGAGATAGATGTAGGAAAATACCAGTAAAGCAGTACCCCCGCGATCAATGGCAGCAACAGCCTCAGCAGGGGAGCTATTTTCCAGATGGGTATGCCGGGGGTACGGAGCATACACTAAAATAAAGCAATCGCCTATTGACCGCTGCAGATAGCTGACCTTAAACGAATACAATCGCTTAAGGCTATACCCTTTCCCGAAATTTTATGAAAAAAATGCAATACCCATTGAAGACAACTCCCCATCGTTAACGAACTTCGCTAAACTCCTCAACTTCTCAACCCCTCAACTCCTCAACTCCTCAACGTTTTCATCTACTTACTCAAATGCATACTCCTTTCCTTATACAATTGCCTGAAATAAGGATCACGCAGGTCTTTGATAAAACGAATGGCTTCTCCGGTACTTTTCATTTCGGGGCCAAGTTCTTTATTTACACCGGGGAATTTATTGAAAGAGAATACAGGCTCTTTAATTGCAAAACCTTTTAGTTTTTTCTCGTAGGTAAAATCTTTTAGTTTGGCCGCACCGATCATGATCTTGGTGGCAATATTCAGGTAAGGGATCTGATAAGCCTTGGCAATGAATGGTGTGGTACGCGATGCCCTCGGATTGGCTTCAATCACAAACACATTGCCGTCTTTGATCGCAAACTGAATATTGATAAGCCCTTTGATGTTCAAAGTACGCGCGATCTTTTCGGCATACTCTTCCATGGTATGCACAATGAGCGGCGATAAATTAAATTGTGGTAACACCGCATTGCTATCACCACTATGGATACCCGCAGGTTCAATATGTTCCATCACACCCATCACATGAAAATCATCGCCGTCGAAGATGGCATCGATTTCAGCTTCCTGGCAACGATCCAGAAAATGATCGATGAGGATCTTATTGCCGGGTAAATGTTTCAACAAACTCAACACGCCTTTTTCCAGCTCCTCATCATTGAGTACAATCCGCATCCTTTGTCCACCCAATACATACGAAGGCCTTACCAGCACCGGGTAACCCACTTTCTTGGCTACTTCAATGGCATCATCGGTATTAAATGCGGTACCATAATTAGGATAAGGGATCTCCAGTTCTTTCAGCATATCACTGAACCTTCCGCGATCTTCGGCAATATCCATGCTGTCGAATGAGGTACCAATGATCTTGATGCCTTTTTCGTGCAAGGTCTTGGCCAGTTTCAATGCGGTTTGTCCACCCAACTGCACGATCACCCCAATGGGCTTCTCATGTTCCACGATCTCCCAAAGATGTTCCCAGAATACGGGTTCAAAATATAATTTATCGGCAATGTCAAAATCAGTGGACACGGTCTCCGGATTGCAATTCACCATGATGGCTTCGTAACCGGCTTCCTTGATGGCCAGCAATCCATGCACACAACAATAATCAAATTCAATTCCCTGGCCAATGCGGTTAGGGCCACTACCCAGTACAATGATCTTTTGTTTATCCGAAACCTTGCTCTCGTTGGCAATTAATTTCGTTTGTGCGCCATCGTTATTTGCCAGGGCCGGACGTTCGAACGTAGAATAAAAATAAGGGGTCTTGGCTTCAAACTCGGCGCTGCAGGTATCTACCATTTTATAAATGCGGGTCATGCCCATGGCCTTTCTTCTTTCATAGATCAGCTCGGCATTCTCTTCTTTCATGATACGGATGATCTGCTCATCACTGAATCCCATCTGCTTGGCTTCCCACAACAGATCATCGGGCAAGGTCTTTACATCGTATTTACCGATCTCTTTTTCACAATCACATATTTTCTGGATCTGGTAGATGAACCAGCGATCGATGCCCGTGCTTTCGCAAATACGCTTGATGCTGGCGCCTGCCATCAGGGCATCTTTGATCCTGAATATCCGGTCCCATTTCGGGATCTTGATATACTCGATCAGGTCATCTGCCTTCATCATGCTTTTACCATAATAGCCCAGTCCTACCGCTTCATTCTCCAAACTCTGACAGGCTTTCTGCAAAGCTTCCGCAAAGCTTCTGCCAATGCCCATTACCTCGCCCACACTTTTCATCTGAAAACCAAGGGTGTCTTTTGCGCCCTTGAACTTATCAAAATTCCAGCGGGGGATTTTTACGATCACATAATCCAGCGCAGGTTCAAAATAAGCTGAGGTAGATTGGGTGATCTGGTTTTCCAGTTCATCCAGATTATATCCAATGGCCAGCTTGGCCGCTATCTTGGCAATAGGATAACCCGTAGCCTTACTCGCTAATGCGGAAGAGCGGCTAACCCTTGGATTGATCTCTACTACAATGATCTCTTCTGTTTGCGGATTCAGGGCAAACTGCACATTACATCCACCGGCAAAATTTCCGAGGTTGCGCATCATATCGATGGCGGTGTTGCGCATCAATTGATATGCGGTATCGCTCAAGGTCATCACCGGCGCCACCGTAATGGAATCGCCAGTATGCACGCCCATGGGATCAAAATTTTCTACCCCACAAATGATCACCACATTATCGCTGTTATCGCGTAATAATTCCAATTCAAATTCTTTCCATCCCAGCACGGCTTTTTCTACCAGCACTTCATGGATGGGACTGGCGATAAGCGCATTATTCAAAGCCTCATCCAGTTCATCTTTATGAAACACGATGCCGCCGCCGGTTCCACCCAGCGTAAAAGAAGGACGCAACACCAGCGGAAATCCGATCTCCTGAGCAAACTCTTTTCCTTCAAGGAAGGAGTTTGCAATTCGGGCCGGACAAACAGGTATACCCATTTGAATCATCCATTGCCTGAATTTTTCACGATCCTCTGCCTTATCAATTGCTTTAATATCTACACCGATCAACCTTACTTCATATTTTTCCCAGATGCCTAATTCATCTACTTCTTTACAAAGATTGAGGGCTGTTTGTCCGCCCATGGTAGGCAAAACAGCATCAATTTTATTTTCTTCCAGGATCTGTTCAATACTTTCTACGGTCAGGGGCAACAAATACACACGATCGGCCATCATTGGATCGGTCATGATGGTTGCAGGATTGCTATTGATCAGGATCACTTTCACGCCTTCTTCGCGCAAACTTCTGGCGGCCTGTGTTCCGCTATAATCGAATTCGCAGGCTTGTCCGATGATAATAGGACCAGAACCAATGATGAGTACTGATTGAATGGAGAGGTCTTTGGGCATATGCTTTTCGCCGATAAGATGGCGTGCAAAAGTAATTGTAATTGGGGTAAATAAAAAGTGAACGGGTGAATGAATTTTCGGTGAAGGTTTTAACTGTAGATTTGTGCCAGAAAATACCGCTATGCGAACCCTCCAACAACTTGTTTATTATGTACTCAGTTGCGTTATAATAGGCTTCTACAATCCGGTTGCCGCACAGGAAATGCCTGTAGCCAAATATCCTCAAGGGTATTTTCAATGGCCCCTTGCATTACAACCCGCATTGGTGGCTAATTTTGGAGAACTGAGGCCGAATCATTTCCATATGGGACTGGATTGCAGGACCGACCAGCACGTGAACCAGCGGGTATTGGCCGCGGCAGATGGGTATATCGCAAAAATAAAGATCGAACCATTTGGATTTGGCCGCTGTATCTATATCAACCACCCTAATGGCCTTACTACATTATATGCACACCTTAATGATTTCAATCCCGAACTGGAAAAATGGGTAACAGATCAACAATACAACCTGAAAAGCTGGAAGGTTTTTCTGGATGTTCCGCCTGCTCTTTTTCCCGTAAAAAAAGGGCAGTTCATTGCCTTCAGTGGCAATACCGGTGGCTCACAGGGCCCGCACCTGCATTTCGAGATCAGGGATACAAAATCAGAGAAGGTGCTGAACCCACTTTTATTCGGCTTACCCATTCAAGATGATATTGCGCCGGATATTTTGAGGTTAGCCGTGTACGACAGAAGCCTCAGCGTATTTGAACAAAGTCCAAAGATCTATGCGTTGAAAAAAATCAACGGAAGCTATGTCACCGTTCCCGCACTGATCTTGCATAACAGCGACCGGGTTAGTTTTGCCATTACTTCATACGACCGCTATACCAGCTCCACCAACCAGAACGGAATTTTTGAAGCCCTCTTATTCAACGATGGAAAAGCCGTGACCGGATTTAAAATGGACAGCATCGGCTATGATGAAACCCGATACCTGAATGCGCATATTGATTATAAGTTGCGCAGCAATGGAGGATCATTTGTGCAACATCTTTCGCAATTACCCGGATATACAACCGGTATTTACCATCGATTTTCCGGAGATGGGGTCATTGCACTTTCCGACAACCAGGTGCACCAGATCAGGATCGATGTAACCGATGCAGCAGGCAATACCTCGGCACTACAATTTAGTGTGCAGCGCAGTGCAGGCGTCAGCAAAAAAGAAAATGAAACATTGAGTGGATCACAAAAAGAATTTTATCCCAACGAGATAAATGTTTTTGAAAGCGGCAATATCAGTTTTTATCTGCCGGCCAACAGCTTGTATGATACCATTCATTTTCAATACCGTGAGTTACCCGCTGCTGATGGAAATACTGTTTACCAATTACACAATCCCGAAGTACCGGTACAGGGTTATTTTCCCATAAAAATTAAAGCAAATTTTCCGGCCCAACTGAGCGATAAGATCGTGATGAAACGGTATTGGAATGCAAAAACAGATTTTGCCAAAGCCTTTGCCCTTACTGGGTTTAATGAGATGGGCTGGTACAAATCGAGCTTCCGTGAATTTGGTAATTTTCAGTTGCTGATCGATACCATTCCGCCCACCATCGTTGCCATCGGTTTCCGCGAAGGGATGAACCTAGGCAAACAACATCAACTGGCGTTTGTGGTGGCCGATAATTCAGAAGAGATCAGGAATTTCAGCGCCTGGTTAGATGGCAACTGGATCCGCTGCAGCAATGATAAAGGGAAAACCTTTCTTTGTGCACTCGATGATCGATGCGGGCCGGGAGCACATGAACTGAAGCTCATGGCAGAAGACCTGGTGGGGAACAAGACAGAAAAAATTTATCATTTCACAAGATAACGATACGGGATACACGAAATAAAAATTCACGCATGACCCAATTAACCGAAAATAGTAAAGCTCCTGCATTCAAAGGAAAGGACCAGGATGGAAAACCGGTTTCTTTAGCCGATTTCAAAGGCAAAAAACTGGTCATTTATTTTTATCCAAAAGACGATACGCCTACTTGCACGGTTCAGGCCTGTAATCTGCGCGATCATTTCGGCATGCTGAAAAAACAGGGCATCGAGGTACTGGGCATTAGTCCGGACGAAGCCAAAAAACACCAGAACTTTAAAGCCAAACATCAATTACCTTTTACCCTTATTGCCGATCCGGAACGAACCATCATCGAGCTCTATGGCGTATGGGGAGAGAAACAATTGTATGGCAAAAAATATATGGGATTGCTGCGCACCAGTTTTTTGATCGATGAAAAAGGGATCATCCGTAAAATCATTGAAAAACCAAAGAGTAAGCAACATGCGGAAGAGATCGTGGAAGCATGGAAAGCGGTAGCCAAATAGCAAAGATGCTGGGGTCATACCATTTTATGTACAACTGCATCCCGTATCCATTCCACCGAACCAAAATCGAATTTTCGTAATTCGCTATCAATGGTTTCCAGTTGGCCCTGGCCATTTACTCCAATTAAAAAAGTTTCAAAAGCGTTGGATTCCTGTTTCAGTTGAACAAGGGTTCCTTGCTTGTACAAATGCCGGTTGTAGCGGCTTAGGATTGATTCAAATGCATCGGCAGATAGTGCAGATGCAGCATCCAGCACCTGCTGATATAATGACCGGGCCAATAATTCCACATCAAATTCATTTCCGGTGATCTGCTTCAGCGAAACCGGATGTGCCAGGTCGGGCTCAAAATCTATTTGATTGATGTTAATCCCGATCCCTACCACCGCATATTTCCAAACCGAACCCTGGAAAACATTCTCTATCAGAATTCCCCCTGCCTTTCTGTCACGCCAATACAGATCATTTGGCCATTTTACAACAGTTGCGGTTCCGGCATAATGAGAAAAAAAATCCATACAGGCCAAAGCGATGGCTGCACTGAGGTAAAACTGCTGATTGGCTGCCAGTGTTCTGGGCTCCAAAACCAGGCTCAGCGCTATATTCATGCCCGGTTCCGATGTCCAGGTCTTTCCGCGCTGACCCTTCCCTGCCGTTTGCTCATGGGCAAACCAGGCCATTCCATGAGAAGCCAATCCCGCATGAACCTTTCCCATGGCATAGTTGTTGGTACTATCCACCCTGTGTAAAACGGTTAAAATTGGGGCGTCGGGCATAACTAATCAAATGGCAAAGAAGTGTTACTTTTGCGTACAACTGCAAGCTACACGCTACTTTGTAAATAACAAACAATAATGGCCTTACATTTCAATATGAATGGCTGAATACATCATAAAAAAAGTACCACTTTTGAACAATTTGAACGCATTACAGAACAGGAAGAAGAGCAGTATTATCAAACTAACCAGAAACAGCAAGATTTTCAAGACCCTCATTCATGCCATCCAGGAAAAGAAAGGCGAAAAGATCGTTAGCCTCGACCTCAGGAAAATACCCGAAGCCGTAGCTGATTTTTTTATCATCTGCGAAGCCAGCAATACCACCCAGCTTAGGGCTATTGCCGATTCGGTTGAGAAAGAGGTAAAAGAAAAATGTGATGAGAGTGCCTATAAGCACGAAGGCAGGCAGGCGCAGCAATGGATCCTGATCGATTATGTGAATGTGGTGGTGCATGTAATGCTTCCCGAACCCAGAAAATTTTACCGGCTGGAAGAAATGTGGAGTGATGCGCCATTAACCGAGCACCTCGACTAATCCAATCGTCAAACATACAATCACAACAAGACCCCTGTCTCAGTTGGCAGGTCAGTACCTAAACCTAAGGCACACCCAATTATGAATCAACAAGACCCTTCCAGGAAATTCAATCCTGATAATATACCCCCGAAAGGAGACGATCCCCAAAAAGGAAAGAGCCGGTTCAATGTGTACTGGATCTATGGCATCATCCTGGTGTTGCTGGTAGGCTGGAATGTATTCCGTGGCGTAAGCACAGCGGGTATCGATACCAACCAGGAAGCATTCAAGGCCATGATCAAACAGGGTGATGTGGATGAATTCAAGATCATCCGCAACAAAAAACTGGTGCGCATTTCATTGAATAAAGACAGCCTGAAGAACAAAGCCGCTTTTTATCAAAAATTACTCAACTCGCCCAAATACGATAAGGCTTACGATGATGCCCTGAGGCTTAATCCGCCACAGTTGGTATTCAACATCAGCGACCTTACTGCATTCAGCAACGAGATGATCGAATTCTATAAACAAACCCCTACTCCGCCGGTCGTGAAATCCGATTCGGGAGATGAAGGGGAAATATTTGGACAGATCATCAGCACTTTATTACCCATCCTGCTCATCGGTTTGTTATTTGTGATGATGATGCGCAAAGTAGGTGGCCCAGGTGGCAGTGGCGGCGGACCCGGCGGCATCTTTAACATCGGAAAATCAAAAGCAACATTATTTGATAAAGGCACTCGCGTAAATATCAATTTCGGCGATGTAGCCGGATTGGATGAAGCCAAGGTGGAAGTGATGGAGATCGTTGACTTCCTGAAAAATCCAAAAAAATATACCGCACTCGGCGGTAAGATCCCGAAAGGGGCCTTATTGGTTGGACCTCCCGGTACCGGTAAAACGCTGTTGGCGAAAGCCGTGGCCGGAGAAGCACAGGTACCTTTCTTTAGTTTAAGTGGTAGTGATTTTGTAGAGATGTTTGTAGGGGTTGGCGCCAGTAGGGTTAGAGACCTGTTCAAACAAGCCAGAGAAAAAGCACCCTGTATCATCTTCATCGATGAGATCGATGCCATCGGAAGGGCAAGGGGAAAGAATGTGATGATGAGCAATGATGAAAGAGAAAACACCCTCAATCAATTGCTGGTAGAAATGGATGGATTTGGTACCGACCTCGGTATCATCATCCTGGCCGCTACCAACCGTCCCGATGTACTCGACAGCGCCTTATTGCGCCCGGGTCGTTTCGATCGTCAAATTTCCATCGACCGTCCAGACCTGGTGGGAAGAGAAGCCATTTTTAAAGTACACTTACAACCGATCAAAATATCACAAACCCTCGACATCCATAAACTAGCCGAACAAACACCCGGATTTGCGGGTGCCGATATCGCCAATGTTTGTAACGAAGCGGCACTGATCGCCGCCAGAAAAGGAAAGGACGCCGTAGACATGAGCGATTTCCAGGATGCTATTGACCGGGTGATCGGTGGACTGGAAAAAAAGAACAAGATCATTTCTCCGGAAGAAAAAGAGATCATTGCCTACCACGAAGCCGGACACGCCATCTGTGGCTGGTACCTCGAGCATGCGTATCCGTTATTAAAAGTAACGGTAGTGCCCAGGGGAACAGCAGCGTTGGGTTACGCACAATACACACCAAAAGAACAATACCTGTACAATACCGACCAGTTGATGGATCAGATCTGTATGACCCTGGGTGGCAGGGCCAGTGAAGACATCTTCTTTGGTAAGATCAGCACCGGTGCCAGCAATGACCTGCAGCAGATCACCAAGATCGCATACAGCATGATCACGGTATACGGCATGAATGATAAAGTGGGTAATATCAGTTACTACGATCCTAATCAGGAGAACATGTTTACCAAGCCCTTCAGCGAAGAAACCGGGAAAATGATCGATGAGGAAGTGCGCAAACTGATCGATAACGCCTACCAGATCACAAAAAAATTGTTGCTCGAGAAAAAAGGCGATGTAGAAAAACTGGCCAAAGAATTGTTGAAGAAAGAGGTATTGTTCAAGAGTGATGTGGAAGCACTGATCGGCAAAAGGCCATACGAGGAAAAGAAATCACTCGACATAGAACCTGATCCGAAAGACGAGGTGGCCGAAGCACCCGAATCAGGTATCGCTGAAGAACTGAAGAACCCTCCTACCATTTAATAACGGTTATGGCTACCTCATCAGCAAAAGAAAATATTTTAAAAAGAGTAAGGCAGGCACTGAGCAACCCAGTGCCTTTGCCTTTTCCTCAAAGCGAAGGCACCCAATCGGTGTATCTGCCGGCCACAGAAGAACTGGAGATCATCTTTGCCCAGGAATTTACCCAGCTCAATGGAAAATTCGCTTTTTGTACCAGCGAAGCAGATATGCAGCAACAGGTACAAGAACTGATCACTCAAAAACAGTGGACCAAGATCTATTGCAGCGAACCCGCCTGGAATACACCCTTCAGCAATACCATTAACCTGCCCGGATGCGATGCGTCCATCACCGGATGCGAATTCCTGGTGGCCCGAACCGGTACCATGGTATTGAGTGCGGCTCAGCAAAGTGGCCGTACCGTTAGCGTGTATGCACCCGTTCATATCTGCATTGCCTATACCAATCAACTGGTATACGATATCAAAGATGCACTGCAACTGATGAAAGAAAAATATCAGGGCAATATCCCCTCCCTGATCAGTTTTGCCACAGGACCCAGTCGCACCGCAGATATTGAAAAAACCCTCGTCACCGGTGTGCACGGACCCAAAGAAGTTTACTGCTTTCTTATAGAATCATAATTGCAATTTTCAAAGTACCTTTAAGGCAATGAACAACGAAATTTACCAGCTATTTGTATATGGATCGCTGCGTAGCGGTTTCCAAAGTACAGCTTACGAATACCTCAGCAAATATTTTAACCTGATCGGAGAGGCTGTAGTAAAAGGAAAATTATACGATGCAGGAAGCTACCCGGTGGCGGTGCCTACCGACGAAGATTCAACCATCGAAGGTGAATTGTATTGCATCAACAACCCCGCTGAATTTTCATGGGCCATGGGTCAATTAGACGATTACGAAGGTCTGAATGTTGAACAGGGAGAAATGCCGATGTATAAACGCAGGCTCGTAACTGCCTATATTAACGGCGACAGCACCATGGCCTGGGTGTACTGGTACAATGGCCCGGTTCATGCATTGCCAGAACTACCCATCAGTGATGCCCTGAAATACCAACAGCAAAAAACTAAAATCTAAACTGCATGGAGGTAGCGGCCAATAAAAAAATTTACTTCCTGTCCGATTTCCACCTCGGTGCACCTAATCCCGAAGCCAGTCTGGTCCGCGAAAAAAAGATCATCCGTTTCTTAGACCGGATCAAAGCAGATGCTGCACAGATATTTATTGTGGGTGATCTGTTCGACTTCTGGTATGAGTATAAAAAAGTAGTGCCCAAAGGATATGTTCGCATACTGGGCAAACTGGCCGAGCTAACGGATGCAGGCATTCCTATTCATTTTTTTGTAGGCAATCATGATATGTGGATGCGCGATTATTTCCAAAAAGAACTCAATATCCCCGTGTATTTTGAGCCTGCCGAATTTACATTCAACCAAAAAATATTTTTGATCGGACATGGTGATGGCTTGGGCCCCGGCGACCATGGATATAAATTCATCAAAAAAATATTCCGCAATAAAATAGCCCAGTGGATGTTTGGCGCATTACCTCCTTCCCTCGGCATGGGAATTGCTCACTATTTCAGCAGGAAGAGCCGGGCGCAAACCGGTAGCACCGATGAACATTTTTTGGGAGAAGAAAATGAATGGCTCATCATTTACTGTAAGGAATTGCTAAAAACAAAGGACTACGATTTCATGGTGTTTGGTCACAGGCATCTTCCGCTCGACATTAAAATAAATGATCCGGGCAGCGCAATGGAAAGCCGATACATTAACCTAGGCGACTGGATCAAGTATTTCAGCTATGCCGTATTTGATGGAAATAATTTGACGCTTACACACGAGGAATAATACGGATGAGCTTCATGAAAAGAACAGCAACCATATCATTCACCTATCACCCGCTAAGGGCAATGCTGTTGTGCGTCGTGGTATGCTTGCTTAGTCCCATGGGGAGTTTTGCCCAAAACGATTCCAATTTTCATTTCATCAAAACCATTTCTGGTGATTATACCTATTTTGATGTAGATAATCTCGACAATATATTCCTCATCACGCGCAACAATCAACTAAAAAAACTCAACAACAACGGCGATTCGGTTGCGGCCTACAATGATGTAAAAAAATATGGTAACCCCAGTTCCATTGATGTAACCAACCCGCTTAAGATATTACTCTACTATAAGAATTACGCAACCGTAGTGATCCTCGATCGCTTGCTTTCTGTTCGCAACAGCATCAATTTTCGCAAACAGAATATCTTCAGCGTACAGCGTATTGCCGCTTCATACGACAACAATATCTGGCTATTTGATGAGCAGGATTATAAACTGAAAAAGATCGATGAGGACGGTACACTTTTACAGGAAAGTACCGACTGGCGCATGTTATTCGATTCGGTGCCTGTTCCTGAATCACTGATCGACCAGAGTCAGTTTGTTTATTTATACGATCCGCAAAAAGGATTTTATGTATTTGATTATTACGGCGGATTTAAGAACCGTTATGCCTTCCTGAACTGGAACCAGGTTGCCGTTAACTCAAAAACCCTATATGGTTTTAGTGATCAAACCTTGTATTCCTATACCTTAAACTCTATGCAATTAAAGGCCTTTCCCCTTCCATCGTTTTTTGGAGATTACCTGAGCATTAAGGCCATGAACGGAAAACTGTACCTGCTCAAGAGCAGCGGCATTGATATTTACCAGATGAAATAGTTACTAAAGTTGTAGTATTTTTAAGCATGGATTTTCTGAACCAGATTTATTTTGACAATAGCATCGAAGCTTATTGCATTGTAGCAGGCAGCATATTGCTGATGCTGATCCTTAAGCGCTATCTCTCCAGAACCATTGCCTCCCTGATGTTCAGAGCAACACAGCGGATATGGAAAGGGATAGAGAAAAATAGTTTCAACGATCTGGTGGTAAGTCCGCTGGAATGGTTCCTCCTGATATTGGTGATCGTGTTTTCTTTCGACAAACTAAATTTTCCCACGGCCTGGCAATTCACACTATATGGCCATGGCTCCGAAGAGATACTGAATAAGATGGGTATCGGTTTGATCATTATCGTCTTTACCTGGCTGCTCTTGCGCATGATCGATTTTATTGCGCTGGTACTGGAACTAAAAGCCAGCAATCAACAGGAAAAAAGCAAGGACCAGCTGATCGTATTCTTCCGCGATTTTTTAAAGGTGATCATCACCATTGCCGGCTTACTGCTACTCATCAAGGCCTGCTTTAATCAGCCCGTTGGAAATCTGCTCACCAGTTTAAGTATTGTTGGAGCTGTGCTGGCGCTGGCCGCAAAAGAAAGTCTGGAAAATCTCATCGCTTCATTTATCATTTTTTTCGATAAGCCATTTGCTACCGGCGATATCTTGAAAGTAAATGCCATCACTGGTGTAGTAGAACAGATCGGATTGCGCAGTACGCGTATCCGGACAGCCGATAAGACCATCGTAACCGTGCCCAACAAACAAATGGTTGATAGTGTAGTAGACAACTGGAGCATGCGTACCCACCGCCGGGCTGAGATGAAACTGGAACTATCATCATCCACCGCTTCATCAGATGCAACTGCCTTTATTCAAGCCATAAAAAATCTGTTGCAGGAAAAAGGAGATCAGCTTAGCAGTTCATCTGTTTATCTCTCGGAGATCAATAAGAACGGCTTGTTGATCACGATCGAGTTTTTTACCCAGGAACTGAATCTTGATGCCTTCAACCTACTGAAAGAATCCATCAATTTTTCCATCAAACAAATCCTGGAAACACGGCAACTCAGCATGGCGGCGGCCACTGCCTCCGTAACCATCATCAACGAATCAAAAGAAGATTAAAAATTTCAATGCCTTATCACGGCACCATTGCCCGGGAAGCTAAGCTGGCTATTGGGGAAGTCTGTTGCCGTTAGTGTACTAATGAGTTTATAAGCACCTCCATCCGGATCCGGTTGCGGGCCACCTTCACCCACTTGTTTGATGGAAGTAATATTCGCTTTGATAAAATCTCCCTTGCCGGTCACATAAATTTTCAGCAAAGGCGCAATACCACACTCGGCTTTCAGGTTAAACATGCCATAGGTACAAAAATTACCCAGGCTATAGGCGATCAGTTTATTCTTGTACAGTTCCATGGCACGGGCAACATGTGGACCATGGCCAATCAAAATATCTGCGCCGGCATCGATCATCTGGTGTGCAAAGGAATAGACATCGCCGCGGTCTTGTTTATAAAACAGTTCTTTGTGTTTGGGAACATGCAGCGCCTTTACGCCTTCTGCGCCAGCATGAAAGGATACCAACACGATATCGCATTGCTTTTTCAATTCAATGACCGCTGCTTTGGCGGCCGCAATATCATTTAGCTGGATACATCCATGATGGGGAGCAAATGCAGCGAAGCCGATCCGCAGGTTTCTAACCTTTACAATGGCCGTTGGAAAATTCTGTAACCCGGCAAAATGAAGTGGCAGGGCACTCAGTGTTTTAATAGTACTTTGCAATCCGGCTTCACCAAAATCAGCCACATGGTTATTGGCCACACTGAGCAGATCAAATCCATTGTCCACAAAATATTTTGCATAACGGGTGGGTTCGCGGAAGCAATACACCTGGTCGCCACTGTCTTTGGCAATTCCTCCATGGTCTAAAAAAACACCCTCCGAATTCCCGAACGTAAGGTCGGCATCTTGCAGGGAGGCGGTAAAGAATTTCATCAGGTCCTGCCCATCATTGGGCGCCAAATTTCCCGTTCCGGGAAAACTGGAACCAAACATGATATCGCCCACGGCGTTCAGGGAAAGGGTATCGGGAACATTTATCGGTGTGGGAATAGTATCGGTGTGTACCACTAACGGTTTCGCTTGTTCGCTACTGGTAGCCGTTCCACAGCTAAACCAGCAAATGATCATCAAAGAAAACATGTATGTTTTCATGTGTATTGATTGGAAGGGTATGTATTTAATCAAATAATTCTACTGCCTGATGATCTCGGCCAGTTCTTTGTCCCACTGACCTTTTTTACCATACTCCACCACGCGCCCGATCTCTTTTCCGTTCTTCATTACGATGATGGTGGGCACATTGGTGATGCCGAATGCTTCGGCTATGCCTTCCAGTGATTTCTTTTTACGGTTCACACCAAAAAAAGTGATCAGGCTGTCGGGCACCCCGCTCATTTCCTGCAGCTTGAAGAACTGGGGTACGATCACCTGGGTATCTTCACACCAGGTTCCACCAAATACCACGAACTGAAATTTACCCTTTGATTGTTCCAGCACATTGAGTGTGCTGCTATCGGGTGTATAAAATCGTTGATTGGGTTTGTACCAATGGAAGGATGTATCATTCTGTACCAGGTATTTATTGATGAAGCCGCGCAATACTTTTACCTCGGGGTGCTTGGGATCGGCACTGATCTCATACTGGGCCTGGGCCTGAACAAAATAAGCTGGCATTACCAATAAGATGATAAGTATGATCTTCTTTAGGGTTGAATGTACTAACATAGTATAATGGGGGCAGGCAGCTTAGAGATCGGCTTTCAGTTGATTCAAAAAGCCTTTTAATTTTTTCAACGATTCGATCAGCACAAATTTTTCTTCTGCCCGTTTGTTCTTTTTTAAAAAATCTTTCGCGCCTTCGATCGTATATTTTCTTTCGCGTAATAAATGATAGATCAGTTTCAGGTTCTTTACATCCTCGGGCCTGAATAATCGGTCGCCCTTGCCATTCTTTTTCGGCTTCAGGATATCAAATTCATTTTCCCAGAAACGGAGCAGCGACTGGTTCACTTTAAACATCTCGGCCACCGTACTCATGGAATAATATGATTTCTGAAACAGTTCTTCATCATCCGGAACGACTATCAGGTCTACTCCCGCCTCCATATCCTTCAAACTCATCCTTCCCCTGGCCGTCTTTTTCGCAACAGGTTTCGGCTCCGGTTTGGGCTCAGGCTTTTTTTCTTTCTTGGGAGCCACAACAGGTTCTTCCACCAATGGAGTGGGTTCATCAAATGAAAATGATATTTGCTGGAGGGCCATAATTAAAATTAATCAAAACTTTTAGCACTACCTACAGCTGCCAGTTTCAATAGTCGGTCGTACTGCTCGGCATTGAGGTCGTTATAGAAGAAATATACAGGATCTACAGGGTTGCCATTGATATGTACTTCATAGTGGCAATGGGGTCCGGTACTGGCACCGGTACTGCCTACCCAACCAATCACTTCGCCGCGTTTTACGTGTTGTCCGGCCTGTGCCTTGATGCGTACCATATGCATATACACCGTTTCGTATCCATAGCCATGGTTGATGATCACGTGGTTACCATTGCCGGTACCAAAAGTGGCTTCGGTAACCAACCCATTACCGGTAGCATAGATGGGTGTGCCCTGCGGTGCCGTAAAGTCTAATCCGCTATGCATTTTGGCAATACCATAAATGGGATGGATGCGCATACCAAATCCGCTGGCGATGCGGTTCAATTCTTTATTGCTTACGGGTTGGATCGCAGGGATACAGGTGAGTTTATCGCCCTGGTTCTTGATCAACTTAGCGATCTGCTCATAACTCTGGTTCTGGTAATCGATCCGGGCCGTGATATTATTAAGTGTTTTTGCGATCTCTTTACCCAGTGCATCATCACCCAGGGTATTTACTTTAGCGATCTCTTTTTTCTGCTCTATCTGCTTTGCCCTGGCGCTATCCGATAAAGGATTGGCTTCAAATATTGACCGGTAAACCTGATTATCTCTTTTCTCCAATTCAGCCATCTGCTGCTCCAGGGTTTTCAATTTGCCATTCAGGGTATGGTAATCATCCTTCATCAAATCGTATTTCAGGGCTGCTTCCTTGTCTGCCGCCCTGGGAAAGAATTTATTGTATACCGTAATGATAAGTGCAGAAGTAACCAGTGCAGCAGAAATGAACCCGAACATGCGCAACAGCTTCACCCGCAATGGGGTCACCAGCTTTTCATACCGGAGCGTATGGGTGTTATAGTAGTATTTTATCTTTTTCATGATCCCCTAAAAGGAATACAACATGCCTGATTTATATTTTTCCTGATTCAGAGGGTCGCCAACACAATGACTTATAGCATCCGCGGATCATCTAAATCGCACCCTGGCTTGTAGCTTCAGGCCGATTTTGTACCTTTGTGCCGTTTCACGAAGGTTTACAAATATAGTCCGATAAATAACAAAAATCAACCCATATAAACAATTGGTATATGATGACGAGTGCTGAGATACGACAACAATTTCTCGATTTTTTCAAGTCAAAAGAACATACCATTGTTCCTTCTGCCCCCATCGTGGTAAAGAATGACCCTACCCTGCTTTTTACCAATGCCGGCATGAACCAGTTCAAAGATTATTTCCTGGGCAACAAACAAGCGCCCAGTCCCAGAATCGCCGATACCCAAAAATGCCTTCGCGTAAGCGGAAAACACAATGACCTGGAAGAAGTAGGGGTAGATACCTACCACCATACCATGTTTGAAATGCTGGGCAACTGGAGCTTTGGCAACTACTTTAAAAAAGAAGCCATTGCCTGGAGCTGGGAACTATTGACTGATGTATACAAATTAGATAAGGACAGATTATACGTGACCATTTTTGAAGGAGATGCATCAGAAGGTCTGCCTAAAGATGAAGAAGCTTTCAACGAATGGAAAAAATATATTGCCGAAGACCGCATCCTGCTGGGCAATAAAAAAGATAATTTTTGGGAGATGGGCGATACCGGTCCCTGTGGGCCCTGTACCGAAGTACATGTGGATTGCAGAACCGATGAAGAAAGAAAATCAGTAGCGGGAAAATCACTGGTGAATAATGATCATCCGCAGGTGATCGAGATATGGAACAATGTATTCATCCAGTTCAACCGGAAAAAAGATGGTTCGCTGGAAGAATTACCGGCTCGTCATGTGGATACAGGAATGGGATTTGAACGTTTGGTTCGAGTAATACAAAACAAAACATCCAACTACGATACCGATGTTTTTACCGGCACCATCGCCAGCATCGAAAAGATCAGCCATAAAAAATACGATTACAGTGACCGCAAAGAAGCGGTTGCCTTTCGTGTAATTGCTGATCATATCAGGGCCATCAGTTTTACCATTGCCGATGGTCAGCTGCCTTCAAACACAGGCGCAGGCTATGTGATCCGCCGCATACTGCGCAGGGCAGTGCGTTATTACTATTCTTATTTGGATTATAAACAGCCCTTGCTGCATCAATTGCTGCCGGTAATTGCAAAACAATTTGAAACTGTTTTTCCAGAGTTGACACAACAGCTGGATTTTGTATCGAAGGTGGTAAAAGAAGAGGAAGATGCATTCCTGCGTACGCTCGATAAAGGATTGAAAAGAATGGATGACCTGATCGCTCAATCAAAAGCCACCCAAACGATTGATGGAGTTGCTGCCTTTGAACTGTTCGATACTTTTGGTTTTCCCATCGACCTTACCCGCCTCATTGCACAGGAAAATAATTTACAGGTAGATGAACCGGGCTTTGAAAAAGAAATGCAGCAACAGAAGAACAGGAGCCGGGCAGCAACGGCCATGGATACCGAAGACTGGGTAATTGTACATGAAGGAGAACATTCAAGTTTTAGTGGTTACGATCATCTGGAAGCGAATAGCCGTATTCTGAAATACCGGAAAGTAAGCGGAAAAGGCAAGGCCTCATACCAACTGGTGCTTGAACAAACACCTTTCTATGCCGAGAGCGGCGGACAGGTAGGTGATTCAGGAATATTGATGATGAACAACGAACAGATCATCATCAACAATACCAAAAAAGAAAATGACCTTATCATTCATTTTACCGAAATCTTACCCAAGGATCCTGCTGCTGATCTGATCGCCAAAGTAGATGCCAACAGAAGAAAACAGATCACCCTGCACCATAGTGTTACACACCTGATGCATGCGGCATTGCGCAATGTTTTGGGAAAGCATGTGGCACAGAAAGGAAGCCTGGTGAATGAATCACATCTACGGTTCGACTTCAGCCATTTTGCTAAAGTATCGGATTCTGAATTAGCTTCCGTTGAAAAATTGGTGAATGAAAAGATCAGGGAAAATATTCCGGTTGTGATCAAATCAATGCAAAAGGATGAAGCCATTGCCCTTGGTGCTATGGCATTATTTGGAGAAAAATACGGTGATACGGTTCGGGTGGTGATCATGGACCCCAACTATTCCATTGAACTTTGTGGTGGCACGCATGTTGCCAATACCGGTGAACTGGGGCTGTTTAAAATTAAAAGTGAAAGTGCTGTAGCGGCCGGTGTGCGTCGGTTAGAAGCCGTTTGTGGGGAAGCCGCCGAGCAGTTGATCAATGATAATTTTACTACACTTCGTGGAATATTGGAAACGCTAAAAAATCCAGCCGATGTAAATAAGGCCATCGAGAACCTGTTATCAGAACACGCAGCACTCAATAAAAAAATTGAAGGCCTGGAAGCCCGGCAACTCGTGGGCATCAGAAATGAATTGCTGCAACAAGTGGAAACTATTGGTGAATCCAGTTTTATCGGATCCATCATTGAAGTGCCGAATGCCGATGCTTTGAAAAAATTATGCTTCGACCTGAAGAACCATTTGGGCGATCATATTGCCGTACTCTGCAGCAATATTGATGGCAAAGCTTTTGTGGCCATCAGCATTTCAGATAATCTGGTAACCAGCAAAAACCTGGATGCCGGTAAACTCATCAAGGAGCAGGTAGCAGGATTAATTAAAGGGGGCGGGGGCGGACAAAAGAACCTTGCCACTGCTGGCGGACAGGATGCCAGTAACCTGAAACAGGTAATTGAAAAACTAAAATCCTTGTTGTTAAACCATTGACACTACTTACACAAAAAATAAAATACAACCGTAGTGATGAACTGCGGTTTTTTTATACCAACCACCATGCAAATTATTTTTGAAACAACCCGCCTCATCCTACGTCAGTTTACACTTGATGATGCTCCCCTGATCTATCAACTCAACCAGGATCCTGAAGTAGTGAAGTATGTGCATGAGCCTCCGTTAACATCAGTAGATCAAGCACAAGAAATTATTGCCAATATCATTCTACCCCAGTATCCAAATAATTTAGGAAGATGGGCCATTCATTTAAAAGAGAACAATGCATTTGCAGGTTGGTGCGGATTAAAGTATCGTGCGGATGTAGATGAGATCGATCTTGGCTACAGATTAATGAAATCTTACTGGGGGAAAGGAATTGCTACCGAAGCCGCAACGCATAGTCTGAATTATGGATTCCAAAACCTAAACCTGAAAACCATTATTGGAAAAGCACATATTGATAATCTGGCCTCCATCGGAGTACTAGAGAAAATAGGCATGAAATTTATCTCCACCGGTATGGAGGATGAATGCCCCATAAAAATATATAGCGCCTCCCAGCCCCGCTTATAATAGCCTTCCCCTTTAAAATATTGTTAAAGCCATAAATATATCTCCGAAAGATTTCGTAATTCGGATTTCTTCCTTATTTTTGACCTACTAAATATTTCGTACATCAATTATCTATTTATGAAAAAAGTATTGTTTACAGCAGCCACACTGGGTTTTATAGCTTTTTCCCCTGCTGTACAGGCACAGGAAGAGATCACCGTTACCCAGAACGATAAAAAAGAATCGCAGGAAATATATATCCGGAAAAAAGGTGATAAAGACGCCAAACTCACCGTAGTGATCAAGGGCGATAAGGTAACCATCAATGGTAAACCCTTAAGTGAATTCAAGGATGATAATATCACCATCAATAAAAGATATATCACCGTTTTTGATAAAAATGGCAATAAGGAAATAAACCTGGTGCCCGGCGAATTCATGAACAATATGCGTTTCTGGAAAGATTCATCAAAAGCAGTAACCTATACGTTTCTTGGTGTATCAACCGATGACGCAGAACAAGGTGCGAAGATCATCAATGTAACCAAAGAAAGCGCCGCTGAAAAAGCAGGACTGCAAAAAGATGATATCATCAACGCCATCGGCGATAAAAAAATTGACGGACCTGCAGGATTGTCTGAGTATATCCGTTCCCTAAAACCCAAGGATGAAGTAACCATCTACTATACCCGCGATGGCAAATCGTCCAGTACCAGGGCTATTTTGGGCGAAAGAAAAGAAGAGAACTCTTTTGCCATGGCCTTTAGTGCACCCAATGATTTGAGTGGAAGTTTTAGCAGACCCTATGTACAGGATGTGCCCATGCCAGGTTTGCCCAGACTCAACAATCTTGACGGATTGAATGGAAACAATTTTGAGGTATTTGGCAATATGTTCCCCCGCAAACAAAAACTTGGATTAAAAATTCAGGATACCGAAGAAGGGAATGGTGTGAAAGTATTAGACGTTGATAAAGACTCTCCTGCCGAAAAAGCCGGTTTAAAAAAAGAAGATATCCTGGTTGAAATTGCCGGTAATAAGATCAGCAATACCGATGAAGCAAGGGAATCATTGATGGAAAATATGGACAAGCCAGCATACAATATAAAGGCTAAAAGAAATGGCAATAACCTGTCGTTCGATATTAAGATCCCTAAAAAACTGAAAACTACCAATTTATAAGCCATAGAAAAACAGTAGTTCAGGCGTCTGCGGGTTAAAATCCACAGACGCCTTTTTGCTTACCTTTGCCGCCGTGAATGAACAATCCAAATATGAAATAGTGATCGGACTGGAGGTACACGCACAATTGCTTACCCAAAGTAAACTGTTCTGTGGCGACAGTGCTGCATTTGGCGCCGAACCCAATACACATGTAAGTCCCATTACCCTGGCCCACCCCGGTACCCTGCCCAAAATGAATAAGCAGGTAATTCACCATGCCGTAACGCTTGGATTGGCCATGCACTGCGATATTGAACAACACAATTATTTTGCACGCAAAAATTATTTTTACCCCGATCTGCCAAAAGGCTATCAGGTATCACAACATACCACCCCTATTTGTAAGAACGGATA
>CAIRHQ010000153.1 GCA_903878475.1 uncultured Bacteroidota bacterium
ATGTGCCAACGCCAGAAAATGTATTTCCGGATGTCAGGAAGCGCATAATCGTGCCGCTCCTGTTGAGTTTTTAAAAGTGATCAAGATGCAGGATACCAACCTTACCGCTCCTTATTGGATGGTTCAAGGTTGTAACCAATGTGATAACCCTCCTTGTACAAAAGTTTGTCCGGTAGATGCCACCTTTAAAAGAAAAGATGGTATTGTACTGATCGATAATGAACGTTGCATTGGCTGCCGCTTTTGTATGGCTGCCTGTCCTTATGGTGCAAGAAGCTTCAACTGGGGTAAAGACTGGGGTAAGGCTACCACGGGTGTAGATGGCACCTGTCATTCTCCTATTGGCGAAAATGGCCCGGTAATGGGCACCGTACAAAAATGTGATTTCTGTCCGGAAAGATCTTTGAAAGGCGAATTGCCCGCCTGCGTTACTTCTTGTCCGAATGGTACCATCTTCTTCGGCGACGAAAATGAAGATGTGGTGACCAATGGTGAAGATATTTTCAGGTTGAGTGAATTACTCCGCGACAGGGGTGGATATCGTTACCTGGAAGAACTAGGAACCGAACCAAGGGTATATTATTTACCTCCGGTAGAAAGGAACTTCCCATTTGAAGAAGATAAAGAAATTCATAACAGTACAGAATAAAACCACAAGGCATGTCACAACACGCACATCTTGGAGCTGATAATATTGCGCATTTAACTGATGAAGAAAAACGGGAGCACCGTAAAGAAATTCGTGAAGTAGTGCTTCGTCCATTAAGGCATACCGGTTGGGCCGGATGGCTTTGGATCGGTTTTCTTTCTGTTATCTTCCTGATCGGTTGCTACGCTTATTATCTCCAGTTAAAGAACGGATTGAAGGTTACCGGAATGAGGGATTACGCTTCCTGGGGACTCTATATTTCCAACTTCATTTTCTTTGTCGCCATCAGTTTGGTAGGCGCCCTGATCTCTTCTGTATTGCGCCTCACCAGTTTCGATTGGTATCGGCCCATCACCCGTATTGCCGAGATCATTGCAGTATCCGGTGTGCTGTTTGCAGGTCTGATCATCATCGTGGATATGGGAAGGCCGGATAGGGTACTTAACCTCTTCATCCATGGCCGTATTCAATCGCCCATTGTTTGGGATGTGATCATCGTATCTACCTACCTCACCATGAGTGTGTTGTTCTTATACATTCCGCTATTACCGGGTATCGCCCTTTGCCGTGACCAGTTAACAGAAAAACCAAAATGGCAGCGCTGGATGTATAAAGTACTTGCCCTGAACTGGAATGGAAGCCATAAGCAATGGTCTATGATGAAAAAAAGTATTGCAGTGATCTGCGTGTTGATCATTCCGCTGGCGATCTCTATCCATACCGTTACCGCCTGGTTATTTGCCACTACATTAAGGCCGGGATGGGATAGTACCAATTTTGGTCCTTATTTTGTTGCCGGTGCATTTCAGGCAGGAACCGCTTGCGTGATCATTGCCATGTTTGCCTTCAGAAAAGTATATGGTTTACAGAAATACTTAACAGAAGTTCATTTTAACCAGATGGGTAAACTGCTTGTTTTTCTTTGCCTGATCTACGCTTATTTCAACCTGAATGAATACCTGGTACCCGCCTATAAAATGCGGGGAGCCGAAGGAAAATTATTGAACGATCTGTTTACCGGTCATTTTGCTCCGCTCTATTGGTCGGTACAAATATTCGGGATGGCATTACCTGCATTATTACTGCTTTGGAAAAGAGCCAGAAAGCCTTTGCCGATTGCGATTATTGCTGTTTTTGTGGTAGTAGCGGCCTGGTTTAAAAGATACCTTATCGTTACGCCCATCATGTTGCACCCTTATACTCCAATACAGGGAGTGCCACAAGCATGGACCATCTATTTCCCTACCTGGATCGAAATAGCGATCGTTTCTGCTTCACTGGCCGGGGTAATGTTGATCATCACCGTATTTTCAAAATTCTTTCCAATCATATCTATCTGGGAAACCCTGGAAAACGAAGGCATTGAATTGGAAGAAATGGATAATCCTGAAAATTAATATTATGGTTTACAACACAAAAAATAATAAAACCGGCATAAGCATGAAACTAATCACATTTTTATTTGTGCTTGGCTGCCTGTCTGTATCCAATAGCTGGGCACAGGATACCAAAACAGCTACCATCAGTTTATCCTATTTACAAACCGATAGCACTAAAACACTAAAAGCCACCGTGCTTTCAGATAATAAACCTGTAAAAGGACCCGAAATTCATCTGTATGTAAAACGCATGTTTGGCATGTTGCCTGTTGGAAAAGCTGTTGCC
>CAIRHQ010000154.1 GCA_903878475.1 uncultured Bacteroidota bacterium
CTGCGAGTTGCAGCCGGCGAAGTAGATGGTGTGCTTCAGGCTAACGAAATTGTGGAAGGTTTCGTAATAGCTGAGGTGCAAGCTTATTGAACTTATTGTCTACAATGTCATGCACCTTAATGCACTACTTTTACGCTGAAATATGAAATCATCCTAAAATTAAGTGTTTTTCAGAGGGCCCTATTTAGAATCATAGGCCCACTTCAGATAAGTAGCGCCCCAGGTAAAGCCGCCGCCAAAGGCCGCCAGTATGATGATATCTCCTTTCTTGAGCTTTTTCTCCCACTCCCATAAGCATAACGGTAAGGTGCCGTTGGTCGTATTGCCATACCGCTGAATATTGATCATCACTTTCTCTTCTGGTAATCCCATGCGTTCGCGGGTGGCATCGATAATTCGTTTGTTAGCCTGATGCGGTACCAACCACGTCACATCGTCTCCGGTGAGTCCGTTGCGTTGCATGATGTCATAAGCGACCTGAGCCATATTGGTAACGGCAAACTTAAAGACGGTCTGCCCTTCCTGATAAACGAAATGTTCTTTGGCCATCACAGTTTCAACCGTAGCAGGTTTCACAGATCCGCCGGCTTTCTGGTGAAGATAAGCACGACCTGAACCATCAGAACGGAGTATGCTATCGACAATGCCAAGACCTTCGGTATTCGGTTCCAACAAGACTGCTCCGCAACCGTCACCGAAAATGATACAGGTGGCACGGTCTTCAAAATTTAAAATGGAACTCATTTTATCACCGCCGACAACAATCACTTTCTTATGCTTGCCGGTTTCAATAAACTGTGAAGCAGTGGTCAGGGCATAGATAAAACCGCTGCAGGCCGCACTGACATCATACCCCCAGGCGTTTTTCATCCCCAGTTTATCGGTAATGACATTGGCTGTAGCCGGAAAGGTAAAATCAGGTGTGGTGGTGGCACAAATCAGCAATTCAATTTCCATCGGATCAATGCCTTTCTTATCTAAAATTTCCTGTACAGCCTTTACAGCCATATCAGATGTACCCAATCCTTCACCCATTAATATCCTGCGTTCTTTGATCCCGGTACGTGATGTAATCCATTCATCGTTGGTATCTACTATTTTTTCTAAATCGAAATTGGTCAGTTTATCTTCAGGGACATATCCACCCACACAGGTGATAGCGGCTTGTATTTTAGACATGCTTCTTTTTAATTAAATGGACGGTAAAGTTACTATTATAATCGAGGTCAGAAAGGTAATTTTTTCCTCATTTTGGAAACAGATACTGAAGTAAATAATACGTCATCGGTTTGAAATAGAACGGTTGACATCCTTAGATGTAGCGTCTACTGAAACAGTTGTTATAAAAAAAAAGCAACCCATTCGGATTGCTTTTTTTTATAAACTTTAAAATGCTATTTGGAATCGTCTCGTAATGGTTGAGAAGAGTCTGATTTTTGAGGAGCCGGCATTTCTGCGTGTGCACCTTTAGCGCAACAAGGTTTCCCACCGGCAGCGACTGATTTCTTGCAACAAGCATGCATTTCTGCAGGAGCTGCAGCGTCGGCAGTGGCATCACTTCCAGCAGCAGATTTTGCTGCAGCCTGATCATGACTGCATCCTTTAGCAGACGCTTCTTTTTTACACTTCGACGGATCCTTGCAGCATTTTTTATCTGCATACATTGTCCCTGTTACTAACAAAGTCAATGCAACTAATAATATCTTTTTCATTTTTATTTATTTGTTTCACACAAAAGTAGCCTTTTTAGAGACTTCTCATCTTTTTTTTTAAAATTTAACAA
>CAIRHQ010000155.1 GCA_903878475.1 uncultured Bacteroidota bacterium
TCCACCGCATCATTCATAAAATCATCATCGGCCATCTGCTTCTCCAGTTCATGAGCATCTTTGTCCGACAGGTTCTTATTCAGGTATTCAAGCAGTTTATCCTGCTCAATATCATGATTCAAGTTTGATAATATGTCTTTTAATTCATTGCTCATCTAACGTTTAAGTCGTTTAAGGGTTTAATACGTTTAAGGGTTTAAAGTTTAAGGTTTAAAGTTGGTTTAGGAGTTTCGCAGGGTATAATGAATTGAAAGAACTTCCAACTATAAACTATGAACTATCCTTCCGTTCCATCATCAACTTCAAATTCCGCTTTCCATTCTGAATATGACTTTTCACTTGTAACAATGAAAAACCGGTTTCCGCCGCAATATCCTGGTAGCTCTTTTTTTCAAGGTAGAACAAAGTTACGCATTGTTGTTGCTCCTTGTTCAACAACAGCAGGGCTTCGGCCAGGGAATTCAGTTGTTTGTCTTTTTCAATAAAACTGTCCCGGGTGCTGGTTTCGTCGGGCGTAGCCAGCGATTGTTCGTTTAAGGCTACACTGTTCTTCCCCTTATCTCTCAGCAACATCAGGCAGTGGTTCTTGGCAATCATATAGATCCAGCTTTTGAAATATTCCACTTTGTACTTATGCAGTTCACTGATGGCTTTCAGAAAGACCTGCTGTACACAATCTTTGGCGGCCTCTTCATTCTTCAGGTATTTCATGCTTACCCCCAGCAGCAGCAGGGTATACCGTTGCAGCAGGATGCCGAGCCATTCATTGTTATGGTCTTCATAAAAATGCTGCAACAGTTCGGCGTCGCTGATATGGTTGTATTTACTGCTGTTCACAAAGATCAGTAAGGTTGGTATAAGGCTAGATGAAAATCCGGGTAAATTCCATAAACGGATCAGCCATCTTCTTTATCGGGCAAGGGAGCCGCAGATTCCTGTTGTGGCTGCCATTCGTTTTGGGCCACCGCTGTTGCATTTGTTTTTTTATTGTTGTCGAAGAATAGCATTTTAATGGCGATCAGGATCATGAGCAGGGCGAATATTTTCTTAACGGTTTCCTGGGGCAGACTTAACGAAATTTTGCTACCGAAATAACTGCCCACCAAAAAACCGATGGCCAGCATGCCCACTACCCTGAAATCCACATGGCCTTGTTTATAATATTGCAATACCCCAAGGATGCCTACGGGCAGCATGATGAGGCCGAGTGAAGTGCCCTGTGCGGTCTTCTGACTAAAGCCGATAAAATACACCAGGGCCGGCACAATGATGATGCCCCCGCCCACGCCTACCAGTCCGCCCAGCATGCCCGCAGCAATGCCGACCAATATAATAATGAGGATCGTTTGTGTGTCCATATGATTTTTTTTGGGGATCATTTAGCGAATTTGGTTTTATAGAATGCGATGGCATCATCAATAATTTTCCAGGCAGTTTCTTTATCCTGAAATTCATCGATCACCACTTTTTTATGTTCCAGCACTTTGTATTGTTCAAAATAATTACGGAGCACGGCAATAAAATGTTGCGGCAGATCCTGCACATCATTGAAATAATTCACACTTGGGTCTTTAATGGCCACCGCAATGATCTTATCATCAATTTCACCATTATCGATCATCTGCATATTGCCGATCACCTTGGCTTCTACCAAACAAAGGGGTTGAATGCTTTCAGAACAGATCACCAGGATATCCAATGGATCGGAGTCCTGACCCAGGGTTTGCGGAATAAATCCATAATTCACCGGATAGTGGAAAGAAGAATAGATCACCCGGTCGAGCCGCAACAACCCCGTTGCTTTATCCACTTCATACTTACACTTTGATCCCTGCGGAATCTCTATCAGTCCGTTTACAACCTGTGGGGCCTTTGCGCCGTAATCGGCGCCGTGCCAGGGGTGGAGGGTGTGGGGGGAAGGCAAGGTTTAGGGGTTTAAGGTTTAAGGGTTTAAGGTTTAAGGTTGGTTTAGGAGTTGAGAAGTTTAGGTGTTTAGTAGAGTATAATGAATTGAATGAACTTCCAACCTCCAACTATGAACTATAAACTATGAACTTGTTTTTAATTACTAATGATCCTAACCCCCGCCCAAGCTGCTGCAATACCAAACAGGATGCTGCAACAAATATAGGTGAATGCCAGTGTGTATTTTCCGGATTGGAGCAATTCAATATTTTCGGCCGAGAAGCTGGAAAAGGTGGTGAATCCACCGCAGATGCCGGTGGCGAGAAAGAGTTTCCAGTTGTTCATAAAAACTTCATCGCGCATGCTCAGTGCCAGAATAATTCCGATGATAAAGCTGCCGGTGATATTTACCGCGAAGGTAGACCAGGGAAAGAACCGGGAAGGGATCAGCAGGGAACTGGCATAACGAAGCATGGATCCTATGCCACCCCCGAGGCCCACTAATAAAAAGTTTTTGATCATGCTTTAGAATTTGGATTGTTCTAGAAACTGTATTTCAGGTCTACCAGCCATTTACCGTCGATGCGTACCAGTTTTAATTTATTCTTTACGGCTTTGTTATAACTGTTGCTATAATCGATCAAGCGTATAGAATCTGCAGGGTTGCTGATCTCATTGATGATGATATCCGACGCTTTATATTTTTCCAGTTCAGCTTTTTCTTTTTTGAGATACTGTTGTTTGATGATCTCAAAATACTGGGTATTGGCCGTGTCTTTCAGCACATATTTTTCGGCCTCTTTAAGGTTATTGTCAAGAATATCACGGATGAATTCAGTTGCAGTATCGGTATCGGTTTCAGGAGCTTTTTTTTCTTTGGGCACGCAGGCCATGAAGAGCAACGGGATGGCAGCGAGCGGGATCAATTTCTTTAGCATGCTTAAAGTTAATCATCTTTGGCAAAAGGCAAAAAAATAAGCACTACCCATTAAAGGCAGTGCTTATTGTATAAAAAGGAAGTTCAATTATTTTTGGTCAAGCGCTTTTTTGGCTTCTTCCAATTTCTGCATGCTTTCGTCCACTTTTTGTTTCAGTGAATCGGTATTGATATTGTTCAACTCATCCATACCTTTACTGATGGTGCTGTCAGCATCCATACCTTTTTCTTTCATTTTATCCATACCCATCGTCATCATAGATGCTTTATCGAACGCCACTTTCCATGATCCGCCTTCTTTTTTAAGGGTAAAGTTGGTGTTCTCGCCGCTGGTTTTATCTTTAACTACAACGGTAGCTTTATCACCTTCGATCTTAGGGTCACCGAATTCCATTTTAGTTTTATCGTATTTGCCGTCATCTTCTTTTTTGTCGCCGCCCATTTTCATGCCCATTTCAATCATATCCAGCATGCTTTTACTTTCGGCAGTTGCCAGTTTCCTTGCAGCGCCGATATCTTTTTTAGATAAGGCATCAAAAAAACTTACCAATACTGCTTTTGGATCGCCGCCTCCGGAATTACATCCGGAAAAAATAACAGCGCCTATCACAAATGCGCTCAATAATAATTTTTTCATAAAAAGGTTGTTTTTGGTTTATGCCTCAAAATTAATTTTAATTTCCAGCATTCAAACTATTATTTAAAGTTAATTCTGCCGTTTTCTTTGCAAAGGGGTTGTAGAAACAGGTCATCTACGCCAACGAAGGCGAAGTTCCCGATATGGCTGGTATTGAATTGTAATTTTCCGTGGGTGCCCATCAGGTAGGATTTGTATACAAATTCGGCGCAATACATATGGTCATTGCTTTCAAGGTCGAAACGCATATCGAACATGATCCCCATATCGTGTAATTTTTTAACCGTCACCATCAGGCTGCTGATCTCGTCGGCATTTAAGGGGAACCGGAATACGCCAAAGCCTCTATTGCTATAAGGTTCGGCAAAAACTTCCAGGGGGTCGCGGCGGATCTTTTGATCCGGGTTGAAGTCGCCCCCCAATGCATGGTACACCCAAACACTATCATGTTCAATACTGGCGATACCACAATGAGAAAAACTTTGGTCGCGCTGGTTCAGACCTCTCAGGCTTTCGCTGGTAAAATCATTGCCGGTTCTTACGATCAGGTCGCCGGTGGCGATGGTATTTTTTGCCGAGTCGATGGAATGGAAGGCGCGTTCATTTTTTTGGAATTCGGCAAGCGAATCCAGTTTGCTGAATACGAGAGTTGAGGAGCCAGTTGAGGATTGGCAGGAATAGGCAAAAAAAAGGAGGCAGCCGATGAGCCACCTCCCAATATATTGATCATTTGTATTTTTCAGCATACTCATACTGCAAATCTACAAAGTCTTTTTCCGCTCGGTCTCGTTCACGTCATCTTTATTATAGGCCTTGATGATCGATTTTACCAGTCTATGCCTTACCACGTCTTCCTCATCCAATTCGATATGTGAAATTCCATCAATGTTCTTCAGGATGCGGGTGGCTTTAAACAATCCGCTCTGCTGATTCTTGGGCAGATCGATCTGGGTAGGGTCACCGGTAATGATGGCCTTGGCATTGGGCCCGATCCTGGTGAGGAACATCTTGATCTGAAGATCATTGGTATTCTGTGCTTCATCGAGAATGATAAAGGCATTGTCGAGCGTACGGCCACGCATATACGCAAGCGGGGCTATTTCAATGGTGCGGGTGCTCATATAATAGCCGAGTTTGTCGGCCGGGATCATATCATCCAGCGCATCATACAGCGGACGCAGATACGGATCGATCTTTTCTTTGAGGTCGCCGGGTAAAAAACCCAGACTCTCGCCGGCTTCAACTGCCGGACGGGTGAGGATGATCTTTTTCACCAGTTTATTCTTCAAGGCTCTTACGGCCAGTGCCACAGCGGTATAGGTTTTTCCGGTACCTGCGGGGCCAATGGCGAACAGGATATCATTCTTGTCGCAGGCCTCAACCATTCTTTTCTGGTTAGCGGTTCGGGCTCTTACCGTTTTGCCATTGGGGCCAAATACCAATACATCATTGGGATTGCGGTCCATGAAATTATCAACCACCCGTTCTTCATCGCCGCCAAGTATCTGTTCAAAATAATTGGCGCTCATATGACCATTTCGTTCAAGATAAGCGAGGATCAGATCGATCTTTTCCTTGGCGCCTTCAATTTGTTCAGGTGCACCACTGAGTTTGATCTGTGTACCGCGACTTAAAATCTTTAGGAGAGGAAATTTCTTTTTTAAAATGTCAAGCTTTCCGTTGTTGACGCCAAAAAATTCAATAGGGTTTACGGTTTCGAGGTTGATGATGGTCTCTGTCAAGGGCTTCAGTTTTTTATGCAGGAAGGTTATGTTTGAACATCCATCGCTGCAATCAGTTAACAATAAATTATTGTTTGATACTTCTAAATCATCTATTTCAAATTTAAGTCATTGCTATTGATACATCAGCAACTTATTTATTAACAAATCATCATTATTAGTGGAAAAGTTTTTTGATTTTGCATGCGCTTCAACAACAACGAGGGATACAGGGGAATGATTAATTTTATTGATGCATTCATCAAATTAAAACCGCGTAACGATCTTGAAATTCACTAATCGTGGCGTTAATCGGTTGGGCATGCTAAACACATTATTGTTGAAATCTTTGATCAACTGATATGAGATGGTATTGGGCCGATCGATCAGGTTAAATACTTCAAAGCTGGCCCATATATTTTGGAAATTGCGGAACGGACTATGGCTTCTGCGTTTCGATTTTTCGCTGAGCAGTTGCGCACTGAATCCAATATCCACGCGGATATAAGGTTCAATGATGAGGGCATTGCGATACTTTACGCTGTTGGGTATATTATAACTCATATTGCTTCCGTACAGCATGTTCAAATGCACTTTAAAATTCTCGTTGGTAGGCAGATAGTCTTCCAGAAAAATACCCACCGTGATCAATCTGTCTGTTGGCCTGCGCAGCCAGCCCATATCATTACGGATACTATCTACCGGTACCTGGTCGGTACTTTGTGCATTGATGATCTCGCCTGCTGCATTTTTGTATTGGAAATAATGATCGTTGTTCAGGTTCTCACGGCTGCGCATGAGTCCGATGCTCACCCAGCTTTCAGCATCTTTTACCAGTTCGCCAAATAGCCGGGCTTCAATTCCGGTTGCATAAGCCTTGGCATCATTATTTCCTGCATACCTGATCTTCACATTATCGATATCATATACATTGACCGATTGCATGCTTTTGTAATATGCTTCGGTGGTAAGTCGGAAGGGACGATCACCGGGACCAATAAAATTAAAGTCCATACCACCCACCACCTGATAACTTTTCTGGGCCTTTACATCGGTGTTAAGGGTTCCATCATATTTTCTGAGTTCGCGGTAAAAAGGAGGTTGGTCATAGATGCCAGCAGCGATCTTAAAAGCAACATCTCTTTTCCATTTTGGTCTCCAGCTCAATTGCGCACGCGGACTCACCAGAAATTCTTTATTCAGTGTATTGTAATTGTATCGAACACCGGCCTGCAGCATGATATGGTTGCTGCTATCGCCTAGTCGGATATTATCTTGAACATAGCCACTCAGTTTCTGAACATTGAGATCAGCACTGGAATTGATGGAATGGAACAAGGTGAGTACAGATGGATTGTAGGGAAGTGAATAGCCTGCGCTGTCCTGGTATTCCCATTCTTTCAGTTTGTCTTTGATATGGGTTTGTTCGATGTTATTCCCGAATTGAATAAAATGTCTGCCTTTATCTAATGTTCCTTTTAAGCCAGCATTGTACACCGTAATATCAAGTTCATTGCGGCCATAGTTTTGGTAATAGCCTGCCCCCAAGGGGTTGGTAATTTGTCCGAAGCTGCTGCTGTTATGATCAAAATCGCGATCGCCAAAAAGATAGGTGCCTGCAATATCGAAGTTTTCGTTTTCGGTATTTTGGAAACGACTAAGCATCCATTTCAGTTTCAGTTTTTGGTTGATATTATGGATCAGACTTAATCCGGCAAAACTGGTTTTATATCCATCTTTTTCCTGTCCGTTAAATAAAATATCCAATCCGAGGTTTGACGTAAAGAAGGGAGAGAACACGGAAGAAGTTTTCTTTACTGATTCGGGGAACATAGAAAAACGGGTGCTGGAAAGATTGCCTAAAAATTCAAGTTGCCATTTTTCACTGAGCTGGTAGCTAATGAATGTTTGAATATCGGAAGAGGAGGGAATATAGGCTCCAGTGGTTTCCTGGTTGCTGAGCAGGTTCTTGTTGCTGCGATTACGGATGCCCAGTAAAAAACTGGCCTTCCCTTTTTTTGCCGTGCCTTCCAGGTGCATGCCTTGTTCCAGTAAACTGATATAGGCTGATCCGCCGAATGTTTTTGGTTTTTTGTATTGGATATCGAGCACGCTGCTCATCTTATCGCCATATTTTGCCTGAAATCCTCCGTTATAAAAACTCACATTGCGGGCCAGCTCAGGATTGATGAAACTAAGTCCTTCCTGTTGCCCGCTTCTTACCAGATAAGGCCTGAAGATTTCAAAATCGTTGATGTAGATCAGGTTCTCGTCGTAATTACCGCCTCGCACACTGTACTGCGAACTGAGTTCATTGTTACTGCCCACCAAAATTTTGATCAATCCTTCTACGCCACCGGTTGTGCTGGGCAGTACCAAAGCATTTTTTGGGTTGATGCGGGTGAGACCGAGTTCTTTTCTTTCCCGCTCGTCATTTACTACAACGGTTTCAAGGGTTTTATGTCCGCGTTCCATGCGGATGCTGATCTTCTCTTCTTCTCCGGCGCTTAAGAAAAAATTCTTTTGAACCGGCAGATAACCGGAATGGGTAAAGATGAGGGCGAATGATCTTTCTGCTGAAACGCTGATCCGGAAATAGCCACTATCGTTGCTGATGAGTCCGTTGTTCTTACCGAGGATGCTGATGGAAACTTTTTGAAGCGGATTTTCATTTTCATCAAGGATGCGTCCACTCACCACTGCCATTTTCTTTTGGGCCATGCTGTGGGTGCTTGCCATCACCAGTATGAGTAACAGGAATCTTCTCATGATATGAAGATAAAAGATTTTACCGTGATAAAAGAAACCGGTATCATCTTTATGATCTATGTTGATAGCGGTATGCAGTTTGTGCCGGCAATGTTTAAATAGCCGGTTGCCAAAAAAGCAATTACAGTGATTTCAACGCAGCAATTGCGGCCCGGGGATCGGCCGACCTGAAGACGGTATTCCCGGCTACCAATACATCGGCGCCAGCTTCCAAAATGGCTTTGGCATTGTCGAGGGTAACTCCGCCATCGATCTCGATCTTCACCTTGAGTGATTGTTCGTCGATCATTTCGCGCAGGCGTTTTATTTTATTGAGGGTGTGGGGTATGAATGATTGTCCGCCGAAGCCGGGGTTCACACTCATCAAACAAACCAGGTCAATATCTTCCAAAATATCTTTCAGTGATTCAACCGGCGTATGAGGGTTAACGGCAACGCCTGCCTGCATACCCAAATTTTTTATTTGCTGAATATTGCGGTGCAGGTGTGGACAAGCTTCAATGTGTACCGATAAAATATCGGCACCGGCTTTTTTAAAAGCTTCTGCATACTGTCCGGGATTTTCGATCATCAGATGAACATCGCAGGTCTTCTTGGTAGCTTTTCTGAAGAACTCAACCAACATGGGACCAAAACTAATATTGGGTACAAAGCGTCCATCCATCACATCCAGGTGGTACCAGTCGGCCTGACTTTCATTCAGCATATTGCATTCAGAAGCGAGGTTTAGAAAATCAGCGGATAGTAATGAAGGAGCGATGATGGGCATGTGGGGGAGTTTGTGCAAAATTAAGGTTTAAGGTTTAAAGTTTAAGGTTTTAGGTTGGTTGAGGAGTTGAGGAGTTTGGTGATTTCGTTGACCTGATGAGCTTTCTCAGCTAAAAGCGTTTAAAGTTTAAGGTTTAAGGTTTAAGGTTGGTTGAGGAGTTGAGGAGTTTGGTGATTTCGTTGACCTTCTGCGCTTTCCATTTTAATGCCGTTGGTCAGGAGACCAGACGGCGGCGAAAAACTGCTACTGTTTAAAACAACTATGAACTATAAACTATGAACTTGAATTCCCCCAACTTCCAACGTCCAACACCCAACCTCCAACCGTATTTACGCCTATTTCCTCAACCGCTGAAGCGCGTCCCTTGCATCCTGATTGTCGTCATTATTTCGTTGGGCAGCGGCAATGGCCAATTCATATTGCTGTATAGCATTTTCGCTGTTATTCAATTTTTCATAACAGCGCCCCATCCAGTAAAACCCTTCATCGAATCCATTTTGAAGGGTAGTGCCTTTATCCAGTACCAGCAGGGCATCATTGTATTTACCAAGGTTGTACAGGGCAATGCCTTTTTCGCGGTAGGCGTCCATATAACTATAATCAATGGCCAGGCATTGATCAAAAAATTGAATGGCTTTGGAATAGGCTTCGGTATAATTATAATAAAGTCCTTTGATGAACAGGGCGTCCTTATCGGTTGGTGATTTTTTAAGTATGGCTAATCCATTGGCCACCTCAATCGCTTTTGGGTTTTTTGTTTCGGCATACAGTTCACCAAGGGGGATTAGGTTACGGGGATCAGGGGCTATTCGTACTGAGCTTTCAAAGGCATTGATGGAACCGGTGCTGTCTTCATTTTCAAAAAGCAGGGTACCCAGGATAGTCCAGAGGCGGGCATTGGCACTGTCTTTGTTGAGGGCAGAGTGGGTGCTGGCGATGGCCTGTTCATAATTGCCCTGCTCGCGGTAATACTGGA
>CAIRHQ010000156.1 GCA_903878475.1 uncultured Bacteroidota bacterium
ATACGAAACCATATCAACCTGATGAATAATGAAAAGCAGTTTAAATCGGTAACGGTGGTAGCGGATGTTGATAAGAATTGATTACTTGAAAAATTAGATGATGGAGCTGATCATACAAGAAAATATTTCACTGAAACCATTTCACAGTTTTGCGATGGAGGTGAATGCACGGTTTTTTACGAGATTAAGTTCAATGGATCAACTGCCCGAAATTTTCGCCTGGAAAAAAAGTTCATCCTTGGTGCTGGGTGGTGGAAGTAATTTGTTGTTCACAAAAAATTATGACGGACTGATCATCAAGAATGAAATGAAAGGCATTCATCTGATCCGTGAAGATGATCATCATGTATATGTACGAGCAGGGGCCGGCGAAGGCTGGCATAGTTTCGTATTGCATTGTATCAACAATGGATGGGCCGGAATGGAGAACCTATCGTTGATCCCCGGAACGGTGGGTGCAGCGCCCATTCAAAATATTGGGGCCTATGGAGTGGAGCTGAAAGATATTTTTTTCGGACTGGAGGCCTATCATATTAAGGAGGAGAAATTACATCAGTTTTCATTGAACGATTGTGCATTCGGGTACCGCGACAGCATCTTTAAAAGATCATTGAAGGGTGAACTGGTGATCACGCAGGTGATATTCCGTTTGAATAAAATTCCTGAATATAAGATCACGTATGGCGCCATTGAACAGGAACTGGAAAAGATGAACATAAAAGAACTTTCGATACAGGCTATTTCGCAGGCTGTTTGCCGGATACGCAGTTCAAAATTACCCGACCCTGCGGTGATGGGAAATGCCGGAAGCTTTTTTAAAAACCCTGCTGTTCCGGAAAATAAATACATTGAATTAAAAGAAAAATTTCCGGGGTTGGTGGGGTATCATCAAATGGATGGCAGTTATAAATTAGCGGCTGGATGGCTCATTGAATACTGCGGATGGAAAGGGTATCGCCTTGATGATGCAGGGTGTCATGCTTTGCAATCTCTGGTGCTGGTCAACTACGGACATGCCACCGGAGCAGAGATATTCAAGCTAAGTGAAGATATACAGCGATCGGTGTTTGAAAAATTTGAAGTGAGGCTTGAAACAGAGGTTAATATTATTTGAGTGCGTTTAAAATTTTATTTCAATAGTCATTGACAAAAAAAATCCCCTGAAAATTTCAGGGGATCTTTTTTATTAAAATTGCTTATTGTTTTTTCGTTGGCGAATCAACCGGTTTGGGTGCTGTTGGTGCAGGGCCGGTGATCTGCTTGGGTGTTTCCTGTATCTGCGGTTGCGGATTCTTGAACTGCATTTCAAAATATTGCAATTGCATCAGCAATTGTTCAATCTGATTCTTATCTCCGCCTTTTCTTCCGCGCTGGTCCATATAATCAAATACCGATGCTTTATTTTCATCAAGCGAAGCGTAATAGTTCAATTGCTGTTCCATATCTTTCTTCACGCTCTTGGTGATCCTGTTTGCCAGATTGCTGTCACCCGCCAGATAACAAGCCTGCAGCATGGTCATAGAAATGATATCATGTTCCTGTCCGCGAGAAACCATTCCATAAGGGAAATTCTCTTGCAGCATCATCTTATCGCATTTCTCCAGCATTTTTTTGGCTTCTTCTTTTTTATTGTTCTGTGCCAGGTTCATGGCCGCCAGTGCATAGGATCTGCGGATGGTATTCAGGTGCCTGCGGTTTTCTTCATCGTAGTACACGCCGGGTTTGTCGCAATTACCAAACACGAATTTATTCATCATCTTATCATAGATCCAGTCTTGGTTCACATCCGAGTTTTTCACTGGAACAAGCCTGTAGGTCAATCCATCCTGCCGGATATAATCCTGGAATCCTAATTGTGGATCAGGCGAGGTAAAGTAGATTGGTCTTTTCCATTTATTGGCAGCAATGATATTCAAAATGGCCGCATCATTTTTAAACAGATAGGCTTTCGGTATTTCAAACTGCACTGCAGAAACCACGCTGTCGTTGGCGTTAACGGTTCCATTTTGTTTTACGAATTCGATATCTACCGGTACTGATACTTTTTTAGAGGGGTAGGTATTGCTAACATCACCAGCTTCGCCGATCATGGCACCTTTTGCCGGATCATCGCTACCTGCATAATCTTTCATCATGGTATACAGATCCATGTATTGAGTTTTGTCAAATCCGCTATTCGGATTATATCGGATGAAATCCCTGCTGGCACCTTCAATTTGCTTGGGGGTCCATATCGGATCAATGGGTTCACTCTGGTTTACTTTATACCTGAGCTGGTTAATGTACCAGTCGGTACCCAATAAACTTGAATTGATCACCCTGATATCCCTTCTGATGCCTTCCACTTCCTGAGCATACCATAATGGGTAAGTATCATTATCACCAAAGGAGATCACGATGGCATTGGGGGCACAACTTTCCAGATAATCGATGGCGAGGTCACGGGCCAGTGTTTTATTGCTTCTGTCGTGATCGTCCCATTCCTGACTGGCCATTA
>CAIRHQ010000157.1 GCA_903878475.1 uncultured Bacteroidota bacterium
AGTGAGTAATAATAACAGGCCCATCACAAAAAAGACGATCAACACCAGCAAGGAATTCCGCATATTATGGGTAATGCCTTCAATAAAACCGAAACTGAAGAGTCCGATCACGATGGCAAATTTTTCCGTTACATCATAAAAGCTGAAGTAAGAGGCGGTATCTTTTGTTTCAGGCATTAGTTTAGAATAAGTAGAACGACTGAGCGATTGAATCCCGCCCATGACCAGTCCCACCAATGATGCCAGTATATAAAAATGCAATTCGGTGCTCATCAAATAGCCTGCAATACAAACAGTGATCCATAATAATACCGTAAGGATCAGGATCCTGATATTCCCATACTTGAAAGAAAGTTTTGACATACCAATGGCGCCTACAATAGCTACTAATTGAATGATGACAGCTGTTATGATCAGTTTGTCATTGGCCAGTTTAAGTATTTTAATCCCGAAATCAATGGCTACCAGCATCACGGTTTGTACGCCCATGCTATAAAAAAAGAATGCCGACAGAAAACGTTTCAGAACAGGCTGATGTCTTACTTGCTTCCACACTGTTTTCAATTCATGGAATCCATTTAATAACACGTGCTTTTTTGAGCTTCTTTCCGCCTTGGAACTAATGGGAAGACGAGCGAAAGTGATCTGCGCAAAACCCACCCACCAAATGCCCACCAATAAAAAGGTAATGGTTAGGGCAAGGGCTTTATCTTCCATCAGCATCACCATGGCAAAGCCCACCAATTGCATCAATACACTGCCAATATAGCCCATGGTATAACCTTTTGCACTTACCCTGTCCATATCTTCTTCCGCCGCAATTTCCGGAAGGTAGGAGTTATAAAAAACCTGACTTCCATAAAAACCAATGCCCGCAAACATGAAACATATGAGTCCTAGGGTGACATTGTTTTTATCGAAGAAGAAAAGCAGGGAACAACTGACCGCGCCCATATAGCAGAAGAAGCGCATAAAATTTTTCTTGTTGCCTTTATAATCCGCTATGGATGAAAGAATGGGTGAAAGGAAGGCGATGACCAAAAATCCAAAAGCCAATACATAATCCTTCAATTCGGTATTCACAAAATAGCGCCCTAAAAAATGGATACCATTCGGATAATTTTCGAGTGAAGTAACTGCCGCATAATAAGCCGGAAAAAAGGTAGTCGTGATCACCAGATTATACACCGAATTGGCCCAATCGTACATGGCCCAGCCATTGATGACTTTTTTGGAAGCAGTTAGCATGGTTGAATTTTATGATTGAAAATAATGAATTAATGGTCAACTCAGGCATGAATATATCCGGTGAAGATCAGTATGAGCAACAAACTGCCCAGCACGATCCTATACCAACCCCATATTGCAAATCCATGTTTTTTCAAAAAACCGATAAAAAACTTAATGGCCAGCATGGCCACTACAAAGGCAACTAAATTGCCGATGGCCAGGGTTTTTATTTCCCCGGCATTGATACCTCCATGCTCGTTGTAATATTTCAACAATTTATATCCGGTGGCAGCCAGCATGGTGGGAACTGCCAGAAAAAAAGAGAACTCTGCGGCTGCACTTCTTGTTAATTTTTGTTGCATACCTCCGATGATAGAAGCGGCACTACGGCTCACTCCCGGAATCATAGCGATGCACTGCCAAATCCCGATCAGAAAGGCTTTAGCAAAAGGTATATCTTCTTCCCGGTCGATCTTGGGCGTTTTGAAAAGCCGGTCTACAAACAACAACACAATTCCGCCGGCCAGCATGGCAATGGCAATGGGCATGCTTTTGTCGAGCAGGGCATCGATCTTTTTGTTGAATAACAAACCCAACACAATGGCGGGTATCACTGCAATGATCAGTTTTACATAAAATTCCCAGTGCTTAAATGCGAAGAATTTTTTCCAGTATAACACTACTACGGCGAGTATGGCACCCAGTTGTATAGCAATGGTAAACAATTTTGAAAAATCATCCTCAGGGATCTGAAGTAATTTTTCGGTAATGATCATATGGCCGGTTGAGGAAATAGGTAAAAACTCGGTAACCCCTTCAACGATCCCTATGATGATGGTTTGTACAATATCCATAGCAGTTATTTGGAAGTGAAAATAAGCAAATAAAAAAAGCGAAGTGTATAACTCCGCTTAATTGTACATTTAACTATTTTGGTTAATATGAATGGCTTAACTGTTTTTTGGTTTTTTCATAATGGCTATGATCTCGATCAGCAATCCGCCAATGATAAGGATCGGGGCAATGGTAATGCGGGTAGTGCTGTACACATCGCTATCATTAAAAACTCCCGGGTTGCTGCTTTTACCCCCTGCCATTAAAAAGAACCCAAGCGCCATCACGGCTAGTCCGCCCAGCATCCATAAATAATTTTCTTTTCCGAAAAGGCTGCCGCCTGGGGAGGCCTGTTTTTTATCGTTGCTCATTGGTTAATGGTTGAACTTGCAAATTAATATAAATCATCCAATTTCATGCGCAGGTATTTTATTACTGAACGGTGGGTACTGATCAGCGTGATGCTGATACCCAATACCATGATGATGAAAAACAGCAGGAACATGCTTTTGTTATCGTGTAATACTTTGAAATCAGGAACAAAACCTTCGATCACCAGGATAAAACACCATATGGCCGCAATAGCGAGCAGAGACGCTATCAACCCGTTGAGGATTGCTCTGATATTGACCGGTTTGGCAATGAACCACCTGGTGGCCCCCACCATTTGCATGGTTTTGATCAAAAACCGGTTGCTATACATGGCTAATCTGATCGTATTATCAATAGAAAATACTACCAAAATAGTGAGAATGATGGCTGCAATTAGGAAAATGATTGCCGCCATCTTTACATATTGACTGATCTTGGAAACGGTTTCTGTGGGGAACTGAAATTCTTTGATCACCCCGGGAAAATTAGATTGTAGGTCGGCCGAAAGATTATTCAGACTGTCTTTTTGAACATGACTGGCCTTGATATAGAAATCAACACTTTCGGGCAGCGGGTTGAAGTCCAGGAATTTTTTCCAGCTGGTATCATTAATGGCATTCCATTCCTTAGCCGCCATTTCTTTTGTTACAAATTTTACATCGCGGGCAAAGGGAAGGGCTGCTACATATTTGGTAAGGCTGTCGATCCGCTTTTTACCGGCATCCGGATTTACATAGGCATGTACCTGAATATTCTCTTTAAAATAATCGCCCGATTTGCGGAGGTTTAAGAAGAACCAGCCCACAATACCGAATAAAAACAGTACCAGGGCCACCCCGATAATGGCGTAGGCATAGGTTGGTTTACCTCTTTTGCTGCTTGCTTTTCCGAATTGCGACATGGAATATGTTTTTAATGGATGATCCCCTTTTTTATTGCACCAACTGCTGCAAAAATAAAGGATTTTAGCTGCTTTACCGTATTTTTGCTCTCTTCAAAAACGAATGTCTGCCATATATATTTTTACCGGATGAAGGTTTATTGCCACTTGAGTGGTATTATAACTTTTCATTCACAAAATGAATAATCGGATTGCCTGAAAAGGGAATCGTTATTCGTGTCATAATAAAATAAAGTAGTCAAGGATAAAAGAATTCAAATCATCATGGAATACGATTTCAGGAAAATAGAAGCCGGCTGGCAGGAAAAATGGAAGGGTTCGAATGCCTATGCGGTGCAGCATGATTTCACGAAGCCTAAATATTATGTGCTGGATATGTTTCCTTATCCCAGTGGTGCAGGACTGCATGTGGGACACCCTCTGGGATATATCGCCAGTGATATTTTCAGTCGGTATAAAAGACTGAAAGGATTCAATGTATTACACCCGATGGGTTTTGATAGTTTTGGATTGCCGGCCGAACAATATGCATTGGAAACCGGGCAACATCCTGCAACCACTACACAAAAGAATATCGCCACCTTCAAGGCACAATTGGATAAGATCGGATTTTGTTATGACTGGAACCGAGAAATTCAAACCAGTGATCCCGCCTATTACAAATGGACCCAGTGGATATTCCTGCAGCTTTTCAACAGCTATTTTGATAAAAAAGAAAATAAGGCAAAACCCATTTCGGAACTGATATCATCATTTGAAACTGCAGGCAATGGAACTGCTTTTTCAGCAACGGAATGGAAACAATATACCGAAGCTAATAAACAGGCCATACTGATGAACCATCGTCTGGCGTACTGTGGTATTGGAGAAGTGAATTGGTGCGAGGTTCTGGGTACGGTACTTGCCAATGATGAAGTGGTAAACGGAATGAGTGAAAGAGGCGGCCATCCGGTGGTGAAAAAGAAATTGAGGCAATGGTATTTAAGGATCACGGATTATGCTGATCGTTTGCTGGAAGGACTTGACACCGTGGCCTTCAGTGATGCCATGAAAGAGATGCAGAGTAATTGGATCGGAAAAAGCAGCGGTGCTGAGATCAGTTTTCAGGTGCAGGATACCAGCGATATGCTGACCGTATACACAACCCGACCCGATACTATTTTCGGAGTGGATTTTATGGTGATCGCTCCTGAGCTTGATTTGGTGAACTCTATCAAATCAGTTGAACAAGCAGCAGCAGTAGATGCCTATGTGGATTATGTAAAAAGCAGAAGCGAACGGGAACGCATGTCCGAAAAAAAGATATCCGGTTGTTTTACGGGTGCTTATGCATTAAACCCATTCAATGGCAGGGCCATCCCGATCTGGATCAGTGAGTATGTACTGGCGGGATATGGTACCGGCGCCATCATGGCAGTGCCTTGCGGCGATGAACGAGATTTTAAATTTGCCCAATATTTTAATATTCCCATCAGCAATATCATTGGATCGCATTTTACCGGCGAAGCAGCCAATGCGACCAAGGATGCGATCCTGGAGAACAGCGGATTTATTGATGGCATTCCCATGCGGGAGGCTGCTGAGGTGGTCATCAACAAGTTAACAGAAATGGGAATTGGCATCCGCAAAGTGAATTACAAGATGCGCGATGCAGCGTTTAGTCGTCAGCGTTATTGGGGCGAACCTTTCCCCATTACCTGGAAGGAGGGTGTGGCTTATCCTTTGGATGAAAGCAGTTTACCGCTGGTTTTACCGCATGTGGATTCTTACAGTCCCGGCCCCGATGGGCAGGGCCCCTTGGCCAATATTCCGGAATGGGTAGCTCGAGAACTGGAAACCAATACCATGCCCGGCTATGCAGGAAGCAGCTGGTATTTTTTACGCTATATGGATCCGCATAATTCTGAAACTTTTTGTGATAGAAAAATTAGCGATTACTGGAACCAGGTAGACTTATATATTGGCGGTACGGAGCATGCAGTAGGTCATTTATTGTATAGCAGAATGTGGACGAAGGTATTGTTCGATCTGGGATTGATCGGTTTTGATGAGCCCTTTAAAAAATTGCTGAACCAGGGAATGATCCAGGGCAGCAGTCGTTTTGTGTATCGCCTGAAAGAAGACAGCAATCAGTTTGTTTCTGCAGGATCAAAGGATCAGTACGATACTGTAGCTATTCATGTGGATGTAAATATGGTGGATGCACTGGAGCTGGATATGGAGGCCTTTAAAAAATGGAAACCGGAATTTGCAACTGCTGTTTTCATTACTGAAGCGGATGGTAAATATATATGCGGGGCCGAAGTAGAGAAGATGTCGAAATCGAAATTCAATACGGTTAACCCCGATGAGCTTTGCAATAAATATGGTGCCGATACATTCAGGATGTATGAAATGTTTCTGGGGCCTGTTGAACAAAGTAAGCCCTGGGACACCAAGGGTATAGAAGGCGTACACCGATTCCTGAGGAAATTGTGGCGTTTGTTTTTTGATGAACAAAAAGGAGCTGTATGGAATCAGGATAAACCAAATGATGCAGCCAACAAGATCCTGCACCGAACCATTAAAAAAATTGAAGACGATACCGAGCGTTTCAGTTTCAATACTGCGGTGAGCAGTTTTATGATCTCTGTAAATGAACTTACCGATATCAATTGTCATAGCCGGGAAATACTGGAACAATTACTGATCCTGCTTACCCCTTATGCACCGCATATTGCTGAAGAGTTATGGCTGCAGTTGGGCAATACTACATCTGTATTGGATGCTACATTTCCTGTGTATCAGGCCAATTATTTGGTGGAAAGCAGTAAAGAGTATCCTATATCTATCAATGGTAAACTACGCAGCAGCATCTTACTTCCACTCGATATGGATACGGCATCTGTTGAATCACTGGTACTACAAAATGAAGTGGTACAAAAATGGCTGGAGGGTAAACCACCCAAAAAGATCATCTACGTAAAAGGCAAGATGGTGAATGTAGTGATTTGATCCTGTGCAATCACAAGATTCCAGCGTCATTTCTAGCATTTGGCCATATTTCCCATGAAAATCATTTTCCCTTAAATAGCCCCTAACCCCCATGGGTATTGGGTTTGCGCTGCATACGCCTCAAGCGTAGAAAAAATACTACTAAAAAGTAGAGCAAACTCTATCTTAATTGTCTTTTAAATAAAGATAAATTTGTCTTCTATTAACCCTATTAACCCTAATAATCCGAACCGAAATATTAAAATCTTCTTTTAGTATTTTTTTAAAAAAGTCTGACTCAAATAATAGACGATCATTTATAACTGTTCTATTCTTCATTTGCGCATGACTTTTTTTCAGTGTTCAGCATAAATGACTTGAATATACTATGTACCCGCTAATAAAATCAAAAACCGAATCTTATGAATCATTTTGAAAACTATTCTCCAGCATTACTATGTAATAAGGAAAATCTTAGGAACAAAAAATCAGAAAGTTTGAATTCATTCAATTCAAATGGTTACCAAAAAATTATTTTAAAATCATTGCAGCTTTTTATTTTATTATTTGCTGTAATATTTTTGAATGCTCAAACGCCCAATAATGGCGGCGGCGGCGGAACCTTTGTAGTGAAACAAGTAGGGAATGTTCCCTGGATCATTGCCGGTGGTGGTGGTGGTGCTAGTGGACAATGTTGTGGCTCGGGAGATGCAGACGGAGGTCCTGGGGTAACCACGAATGCAGGTTCCATATCAGGAGGAAATACACCAGGTATGGAGGGTGCCGGCGGCACAAGCGGTAATGGCGGTGCTGGCGGTCAAACACTTGGTGCTGGTGGTGGTGGTGGGTTTTACTCCAAGGGTGGTGATGGTAATAATGATTCTGGCGGGGAACAGTCTTATGGAGGAGCGTCTTTCCTTACTGGTGGTGTTGGTGGTATAGGCATTATATATTGTGGGGCGATTCAGCAGGTATATGCTGGTTTTGGTGGTGGTGGCGGTGCATCACATTGCTGTACCAGTGCTTATATTAACGGCGGCGGCGGCGGCGGCGGCGGTTATTCAGGTGGTGGTGGTGCTGCTGGTTCGGGTAATTGGGGCGCCGGTGGTGGTGGTGGTTCTTATAATATTGGGACTTCTCAAACGAATTATGATGGAAGTAATGCCACATACGGTAATGCGGGTGATGGAGTAGTTATTATTACCTGGTCTGGTGGAACGCAAACGTTTAATAAACTTCATAATACACTTCAGTCCTTTACTATTCCTGCAGGAGTTACATCAATTACCATTATAGCAAAAGGTGCAATGGGTGGAAGTTCTGCAGTGAGTGGAGGTTATTCACATGTAGGTGGTAAGGGTGCTTATATGTCTGGAAATTTTGCTGTTACAGCAGGCGAAGTGTTGACTATACTTGTTGGTGAAACCCCTGAATCTTATAGCGGAACCTGTGGAACACCTCCTTGTACTACTCCTACAGCATTTACTGTTACTGGTGGTGGTACATATTGTTCAGGTGGAGCAGGAATGGCAGTGGGTTTAGATGGTTCTGAATCCGGGATCACTTATCAATTATTATTGAATGGTTCTAATACCGGAAGTCCTGTTGCAGGCACCGGTTCAGCAATAAGTTTTGGAAATCAAACTTCGGGAGGTACTTATACAGTGCTGGCTACAAATACAGTAGGCAGTTGTACCAATACCATGACAGGTAGTGTAACGGTTACGGTTACACCCGTAAATACCATTTCATTA
>CAIRHQ010000158.1 GCA_903878475.1 uncultured Bacteroidota bacterium
AATGAACGGCTTGCTCATGGAATTGAACTGCAATACCAGGATCAGGAAGATAAGTCCCAGCGCGATGGCTAATGCTTGTCCCAAAAATTTAGAGGTTTCTTTTTCCTGCTCACCTTGTCCGGTTTGCCGGATGGTAACATCCGAAGGGATCGCATTCTTTGATTTAAAGTCTTCGATCTTATCTTTCAATTGCAAATTCACCTTTCCCGCCATGGTGGGGTCAAGCACATTCGATTGCAACTGTATGGTTCGTTTCACATTTTTACGGGCGATGGCACCGGAGGTATTGGTATAATCCACGGTAGCCACGGAACTGATGGGAATTGATTTCACCATCATGGTATTCATGTCCATGAAGGTGATGCGCATATTCATCACATCAGAAACGTTGTTGCGGATCAGGTCGGTGTAGCGTAATTGGATCTTGTATTCATCTTCGCCATCCTTCAGTTTACTCACTTCCTTACCAAAAACTGCGGTACGAATTTCCTGACCGATCTGTCCGGTGGATAATCCTTCCATCATGGCTTTCTGCCGGTCGATATTGATGGTGATCTCTGGACTGTTCAGGTCCACATCCAGACGCAGGTTTTCAATACCATAGATCTGATTGGTATCAAGATAATTGGCCAGGCTCTTTGCCACTTTTGCAATATCCTCATATTGGTCGCCGGAAATTTCAATATTCACCGGAGGATCGGTTGGAGGACCACCATCTTCTTTTGCCACTTCAATACTGGCACCGGGAATGCCCGTCATTTGTTTACGAATGGCATCAATATAGGGAAGGGTATGTTTGCCTTCGCGTTTTTCATACTCTACAAAGGAAACCTGTATCCTTCCCAGATTGGGGCGAACAGATCGGTTATTATCGCGGGGGTTATTGGCACTATTGGCCACATTGGTGATGATGCTTTCTACAATGCTTCCCGGCGTACCTGGCTTTTCATTCTCCAGTACATGATAAACTCTTTTTTCCAGGATGCTGGTGATGCTGTCGGTGGCCTTGATGCTGGTACCTACCGGCATTTTCAGGTATACATAAATAAAGTTGGGATCACCACTGGGGAAGAAGGTTGATTTATTTCCACGCAGGTATAATAATCCGGCTGCTACCGGGAATAAGATGAACAAGGCAAGCAGCAAGAATACAGGTCTGGTTCCTTTCAATACCCAGCGCAATAAATTCTCATAATGATTCATCAACCAGGGCAGCACTTTATTTTGGAAAGCATGAATGATATCATTGAACACGTAACGGTTCAGGATCATCAACAATGACATGAACAATAAGAAATTGGCCACACCATGCCATCCGGCCAAGTGTAATAGCACACCAAAGGCGATGGCCAGCCAGAAAGCCGGTGCTTTAAATAATTGATTTTTCGGTTTTTCAAATTCCTTTCCTTCCGGTTTCATAAAACTAACGGCAAACACGGGGTTGAAGATGAAGGCCACGATCAATGAAGCTGCCAGCGTGAGAATGAGCATCGTGGGCAGGTAGATCATGAACTTACCGATGATGCCCTTCCAGAACAATAGCGGGAAGAACGGAGCCAGTGTAGTGGCCGTACCTGCCAGTACCGGAATGAATATTTCACCGGCTGCTTCTTTGGCAGATCGGATGATGGGTATCTTTCCATTATTGTATATCCGGTGGGTATTTTCGATCACCACAATGGCGTCATCCACAATGATCCCCAGTCCGAACAACAAGGCAAACAGCACGATAAAATTCAGTGTTACAGAAGTGCCCACAACGGCATCGGCTAGGGGCAGAAACAAAAATGCCACAAACACACTGAGGGGCACACTCAGCGCCACAAAGAATGCATTGGTTACGCCCATAAAGAACATCAGTACCAGCAATACCAGCACAAATCCGATCACGATGGTATTCACCAGTTCATTAAATGAGGTAGCGGTAGCCTTGCTTTGGTCGCCGGTGATCACTACTTTCAAGTTGGGAGGTAATATCCCATCCTTCTTCATCTGGGCTACAATGTCTTTTATATTTCCGGCTGCCGAGATCAGGTTTTCGCCGGCGCGTTTAACGATGTTAAGCGTAATTACATTCTTGCCATCCAAACGTGCATAGCTTTCTTTTTCTTTGATGGTATCTTTTAGTTCGGCAATATCTTTCAGGTAAACAGTAGAACCTCGTGCACTGCTGCGCACTATTATGTCCTGCAGCGCCAATGCACTGGTGAACTGCCCTTTGATCTTCAGGGTACGTTTCATATCGCCCACTTCAATGAGGCCCCCAGTAATATCATGGTTCTCGCGACTGATGGCATTTTCAATATCCATGAAACTTACTTTGGCCGCCTGCATTTTGTAAGGATCTGCATTTACCTGGATCTCTCTTTCGGGAGCACCCACAATTTCTGCGCGGGTGATCTCGGGAAGTTCTTCAAACCGGTCGCGCATTTTTTTTGCATACTCTTTCAAGGTTACGCCATCATAATCACCACTGAGGTTCACGAACATGATGGGCATTTCGCTGAAGGCAAATTCCTGTGCATTGGGTTGAGAAGTAAGGTCATTGGGCAGATCGGTCTTAGCCTTATCAATGGCATCCTTTACTTTTTGTTTGGCCGTTTCAGTTTTCACATCGGTATCAAATTCGATCACGATCAAACTATAATCCGTTTGTGAGGTACTGGTTATTTTTTTCACCTTGGCGCCACTGATGCCCTTGAGTTGTTTTTCAATGGGACGGGTCACCAGGTTCTCAATGTCTTTAGGAGAATTGCCCACATAGATGGTGGTTACACTAATGGTAGGCACCACGATATCGGGGAACTGTTCCTTGGGCATATTATTGAATTTCCATAACCCATACACAGAGATCAGTATCGCAATGATATAGACCGCCGTGCGGTTATCGATCGCCCAGGAACTGAGTTTAAACTCCTTGAATTTTTTGCTTACGCCTTCAATAAAACTCATAATTATATTTTTTGGGTCATCACTTTTGCTTCCTGCATGACCTGTTATTTGTTATTGTCAATTCTGCAAATACAACGATGCTTATTTTGCATTGATGGTACCTACCGACTGGCCTTCATATAAATTCTGATACCCCTGGGTGATCAGTTCTTCGCCGCCTTTCAATCCGGCCTTGATCTCTACCTGACTGCCGTATACTTCGCCAATGATCACAGCAACTTTTTTCGCAACCGTTTTGCCAGTGCTTAGTTTATTGTATACAAAAACATATTTGCCATTATCGTCGGTTTGCAAGGTATTTACCGGTATCACTACTGCATTGGCAGCGGTATAATCCAATATCCTCATGATGGCCGATTGGTTTGGTTTTAAAGCGGGATTGTATGGGATCTTAGCTTCGGCTATGAATCCCCGTTGGGTAGGTTCTATCGACTGACTGATCATAGATAATACAGAAGCAATACTGGCATTACCTGCATCGGGGATCGAGATCTGCACCGGAGATCCTTTATGCAATCGGGTAAGATAATTTTCGGGAATACTGGTCACCACTTTCAGGCTGCTGGTATTCACGATCTTGATCTGCGGACCGGCGGCGGTCATGCCCTGGAATATTTCACCCACCCTGATATTCACGATATCGGCTACTCCACTTACATCGCTGTATACGCTGGCAGTATTCATTTGCTCAACCGCAACTTTCACCTGCTCTTGCGATGCTTTCAGCTGGTTCTCCAGTCCTTCCACATTGGTCTTGGCAGAGATCAGCTGAACTTCTGTACCGATACCCTGATCCCAAAGATTTTTTTGCCGCTGATAAATATTTTTTGCAAAACCCAATTGGGTTTTAATGCCTTCCAGTTGTTGACGGGCTGCAGTTACCTGCTGGCGTACGATGGCGTCATCTAATTTCAGCAACAGTTGTCCTTTCTTTACGGTTTGTCCTTCCTGTATAAAAAGGGCTTTCACCTGGCCTCCCATTCCTCTTGGTGAAATATAGGAGATATTGTCGGCATCAACTTTTCCTTGCAGGTCGATAAAGTGCTGGAAGTTTTGCGTGGCTACCGGAGTGATCCCTACCAGTTTTATTTTGGTTGAGTTAGCCGCAGCGGTATCAATTTTTGCCAGCTCATCCTGCAGTTTACGAATCGCGTCGTCATTTTTGGTTTGCGCTGTTTTTAGTTTTGCCAAGGCAGCTTTCTTATCATTGATATTGGCGTTAGCGTCTTTGGCACTGTTTCCGCAGGCGCTCAGCAACAGCAGAGCGGATGCTGCAATCACTACAGATAGTTTCATATTCGTTTGTTTAATCAGTTGCATGTTGTAATCAGTTTTTGTTTTTAGGGCAGTTTTCCAATGGCTTTTAAATAATCGATACGGGCATTGATGGCATCATAGAGGGCACTATAATAATTGGTTTGTGCCATCTTTAATTCTGTTTGTGCGGTATAGATCTCCAGGTTGCTTCCAAGTCCTTGTTCATATTTTAATTTGGTGCTGTTGTATACTTTTTCAGCGAGCTCAATATTTTTTTTCTGGTTGTCCATGGTGATCAATGCAGTGGCAAGGTTCGCCCTAGAATTGGTTGCATCATAATCGATATTGGCTTTCAACTGTTCCATATTGTTCTTTGTTTTCTGCAATTCAATACGGGATTGCGCGATATGGGCATTGCGCATATTGCCATCAAAGATGGGGATCGAGATTTTCATTCCGATCAGGGAAGTCGTAAACCAGTCGCCTTTACCAAACAGGTCAAATGTAGTACGCTGGGCATTCTTGCTATAATTAGCAAAAGCAGAAAGAGTAGGTATCTTACTCAATTTATACCGACGTATATTATATTCACCCAGTTTTTCGGCTACATTCAGCATTTTCATTTCCTTGCGGTCGTTATAACTGTAATTTTCATCCAGGATATTAACCTTCAACGCGTCTTCACTCAGCGTATCGGTTAGTATCAATTGATCTTTCTGAGGCATATTCATTAAAAATTTCAAACCCGAATTTCCTGCTGCCAAACTATTCTCTACTTTTAATTTTTCGGTCTTGATATTGTTCAGTTGTACCTGAACCTTATCTACATCGAGTCTTTCAGCAAATCCGTTCTTGAAGATCTCGCGGGTATCGTGCAGCAGTTTTTCAAATCGGTCGATATTGGCATCCAACGAAGTCATTTGTTTTTTACCGACTACCAGTTGGTAATAGATCTTGTAAACATTGGCCTTGATCTGCTCCTTTGTAACTTCGGATACCCTTGTCTGGTAGTCGATGATCGCCTTCCGGGCCATCAGTCCTACAAATACCTGTCCGTCGAACAGCAACTGGGTCAGGTCTACCCCACCCGAAGCATTATACTTGGTACCAAATTTTACCGGGATCTTGGTACCGGGCTGATTGAAGATCTCGCCGGGCAACAGGCTGGTTGGGATGGCCAGATAATCATTGGCCGAGAGGCTGGCACCGATCTGTGGAAAGGCAGCAGCAGTTACCTGCCGGTTAAATTGTTTCTGCACGTCAATATCCAGCAGGGCATTTTTTACCGTGATGGAATTCTTGTTGGCATAATCGAGGCATTGCTGTACAGAAAATTCATTGATCTGTTGTGCACTGCCTGTAAGGGATAGGGCCAGTAAGCCGATAAGGGCAATACTATTTAGCCGGATTCTTTTCATCTTGTTGTGTCTTTTTATTTCTTGCTTGTTGATATTTTAAAATAAGGGTATAGCCTTTTTGAGTAACCAGTCCATAGAGGAAGTGAACGATGAGTTCTTGCTGAATATCTACCAGACTTGCTTTCAGGCTCCGGTGAAAATCCGGGTTGAAAGGAAGGACCATGCTTTCTACTCTGAATTTGGATAAGATCTCCACATTGATCTCCGGACGATATAAACCTTCTTTGATCCCGTTTTCCAGGTTTCGCTTCATTACATTATATACATATTCATTCTTATGGCGTTGAAAGATCTGGAAGGCTTTGGGATGATATTTATGCATATCATAAATGATGGATGGGTTCATGGTGCGGAACATCTCCACCAGCATTTCCATGGCCAGAAAGATCTCATGGATGGCATTTTCAGCCTCTGATTTGTCGCGCTCACAATCATGCTCACTTTTTTTAACCACATCCGACATTACCGCTTCTACCAGTTCATCCTTATCGGCAAAATGCTGGTAGATGGTCTTCTTGCTCATGCCGAGGGCATTGGCAATATCATCCATGCTTACGCTACGGATGCTGTATTGCATCACCAACTCATGAGCCGTGTGCTTGATTCTTGATTTAATTTCGTTGTCTGACATATTGGGCCGCAAAACTACGGAAACTTTCAATGTAACCAAAGTTTCCAAACGATTTTTTTGCCGCTCTTAACAATTTTTTAAGCTATGGGCTTATTTGGGGTCGAATTCCAAATGGCAGTCCAGCGTGGCAAACAAGTATATTTGCCTTATAAATGAACCCCACATGAAAAAGGCTTTTCATTACCGGAAGTTTTTACAGTATTTTTTACAGGGCCTGTTGATCCTGGCGCCGGTGGCCATCACTGCCTATTCTATTTTCTGGGTAGTATCCTCGATCGATAGCTGGATACCCATTTTTACTTATGTTGATACGAATGGAATGGTACATGTTCGGAACTATGGGATCGGATTTGTGATCATTATTGCCGCATTGATCATCATCGGGTATTTCAGTTCTTTCTTTATTACCGGGCGCATTGTAAGTTTCATGGACAAAGTGCTGGAAAAAACCCCGGGCATCAAGTATATCTATTCAACCACCCGCGATTTTTTTGAAGCCTTTGCCGGCGACAAAAAGAAATTTACCCGCAACGTGCTCGCCAATGTAGATAATAATGATGTGTGGCGCGTGGGCTTCATTACCCAGGATGATATGGTAGAATTTGGCTTAAAGGATTATGTGGCGGTGTATGTTCCGATGGCATACTCGGTAGCCGGCAATGTGTATATCATTCCAAAAGACCGGGTGCGCCCGATAGAAAATATCAGTGCCTCACAAAGCATGAAATTTGCCGTGAGTGGTGGGGTTACTTCTATCGTAGAGGAAGAACCCAAGATAAGTACTTAAGTTTTCTGCATTCTTATTCGCTGAAGCGGAATTGAATTATTTTTCATGTTGATTCCGCACCATGAAAAAATTACCGCTTCTTTTTTCGGTCATACTCTGCATGCTTGTGCCAAAGCCGGCCAATAGCTGGGGATTTTTTGCGCACCAGAAGATCAATTATTACGCCGTTTTTTTATTGCCCCCCGAGATGCTGGTCTACTTTAAGGCCAATATCATTTTTTTAACCGACCATGCTGTTGATCCCGATAAGCGCAGGTTCTCGATGGCCGCAGAAGCGCCCCGGCACTATATCGACATCGACCACTATGGTGCGTACCCATTTGATGCCTTGCCCAGAAAATGGGATGAGGCCATCAAAAAATTCGGCTCCGATAGCCTGCAGGCCTATGGAATCGTACCCTGGCATATCCAGTTCATGATGGCAAGACTAACCCGTGCCTTTTCAGAAAAAGACATCCCCAAAATATTAAAGACCAGCGCCGAACTGGGGCATTATATCGCCGATGCGCATGTGCCCTTGCATACCAATAGCAACCATAACGGACAACTCACCCAACAGCAAGGCATACACGCTTTTTGGGAAAGCCGTATCCCCGAATTACTCGCCGATAAAACCTTTAATTTCTTTATCGGAAAAGCCGAATACCTTCCCAACCCCGGGCAGTTCATCTGGAACCGGGTTATGGAAAGTGCGCTGGCAGCAGATTCAGTATTGCGTTTTGAAAAATTACTGAGCCATGATTATCCCGATGATAAAAAATTTGCCTTCGAAGAAAAAAACGGAAAGATCATGCGGCAGTATTCCAGTGCCTACACCAAAGCCTATAACCATTTGCTGCACGGCATGGTGGAAAGACGCATGCGCCAATCCATTTTCGCAGTGGCCTCCTGCTGGTATACCGCCTGGGTAAATGCCGGTCAGCCCGACCTGAAAGCCATGATGCAACATCCCTTATCCGACTCCGACAAAATTGAATTTGATCAACTCAACAAAAGCTGGATGAATGCCGGAAAAATGATCGGAAGAGAGGAATAAGCCAACGGGTTTACCCGAATCTTGGCTGAACTGCCCCACTGATGGTGATTTCAGTTTTAAACCACAAAATCATATCATTTAGGTATTTTTGTTGCCTAAATTATTATAATGAATGTTTTCAGTTCCCCGGCCAGGGGGTCTGGGCCAGTGGTGCACAATTTCAACGCCGGTCCTTCAATTTTACCAAAAGAAGTTTTTGAACAGGCTGCAGCAGCCGTGCTTAATTATAATAATACCGGACTGTCGCTACTGGAAATAGGTCATCGTACTCCGCTGTTTCAGGAAGTAATGGATGAAGCCAGGGCATTGGTAAAAGAGTTGATGCAACTGGATGATGCCCATGAGGTACTATTCCTGCATGGTGGTGCTTCTACCCAATTCATGCAAGTGCCCATGAACCTGCTCGATGATCGGGATTGTGCAGCCTTTGCAGACACCGGAGTTTGGAGTTCAAAAGCCATCAAGGAAGCAAAATTATTTGGCAAGGTTGAAATCGTATGCAGCAGTCGCGAAGGAGGTTTCAGTTATATCCCCAAGGATTTTGCGGTACCCAATGATGCTAAATACTTACACATTACCACCAATAATACCATTTACGGATCGCAATGGCAGCAGATACCCAAAACCAGCAATCCGTTGGTAGCCGATATGAGCAGCGATATCTTCAGCAGGGTTTTGGATTTTAATGCCTTCGATCTGATCTATGCAGGTGCACAAAAAAATATGGGACCCGCCGGTGTTAACCTGGTAGTGGTCAATAAAAATATACTGGGGAAAACAAAACGCAATATCCCCACCATCATGGATTACCGAAACCATATCAAGGAAGGTTCCATGCTGAATACCCCACCGGTATTTGCCATCTATGTATGCATGCTTACCCTCCGCTGGTTAAAATCAAAAGGAGGAATTGCAGCCATCGAAAAACTGAACAACGAAAAAGCAGCTTTATTATACAACGCCATTGATCGTAACCCGATCTTTACCGGAACCATCAATAAGGAAGACCGCAGTAAGATGAATGCCTGCTTTGTGATGAAAAGTCCCGAGCTGGAAGCTGAATTTTTACAATACACAACCGAACATGGTATTGTAGGTATTAAGGGACACCGACTGGTAGGCGGTTTCAGGGCATCGTTGTATAATGCACTACCCATCAGCAGTGTGAAAGTTCTGGTAGAACTGATGGATAGTTTTGCCAGTCAACACCAATAATTATCCAACCTTATTTCAAATTAAATGTCCGATAGATGATCACGATTCAACCATTTACTGCACTAAGACCGGAAGCACAGTTAGCCAAACAGGTAGCCTCAAGGCCGTATGATGTGCTCAATAGCAAAGAAGCCCGTGTAGCTGCACAGGGAAATCCGGAAAGTTTTTTACACATCACCAAAAGTGAGATCGACCTTCCGGAAGAAATAGATGTACACGACCAATTGGTATATGATAAAGCCAAGGAAAATCTGGATGCATTTATCAGTCGCAAGATCCTGTTCCGTGAGAACAAGGCCTGCTATTATATTTATCAGCTGTTGATGAATGGCAAAAGTCAGACCGGTTTGGTTTGCGGCAGTTCGGTGAATGATTACGAACAAGGGCTCATTAAAAAACATGAATTCACCCGTCCGGAAAAAGAACTGGACCGGATCAATCATATCAAGATCACCGGTGCACAAACCGGTAATGTTTTCATTGCCTATAAACAAGTACCTGAGATTGACAAACTGATCGATGGCTGGAAAAATGACCGGAGTCCGGTATACGATTTTACAGCCGACGATGGCATACAACATACCATCTGGATCGTAAATGATGATGATACCATCACAGAGATCACGCGGCTCTTTAAAGAACTGGTACCCTGTACCTATATTGCCGACGGACATCACCGTGCAGCATCGGCGGCCAAGGTGAGAACCACGCTGGGACAGGCGATTACGCCCGCTTCCAACTATTTCTTAACAACGCTCTTCCCTTCCAACCAGTTGTCCATCATGGATTATAACCGGGTGGTAAAAGACCTGAATGGGTTAAGTGATGAACGTTTCCTAGAAGCCCTCAAAGAAAATTTTACGGTAACCACTGTAGATAAAGCTTTTTCACCCGCTGCTTTACATCAGTTTGGTATGTACCTGGGCGGACAATGGTACCAACTTACAGCTATGCCAAACCGTTATACAACGGATCCTATTGGAGTATTAGATGTTACCATCCTGCAGAATAATTTACTTGATCCGGTGTTGGGGGTCAAAGACCAGCGTACCGATACCCGCATTGATTTTGTGGGTGGTATCCGCGGCTTACTGGAACTGGAAAGAAGGGTGAACAGCGGTGAAATGGCGGTAGCGTTCAGTCTGCATCCCGTAAGCATACAGCAATTATTCGATATCGCCGACTCGGGAAATGTAATGCCGCCCAAAAGCACCTGGTTTGAACCCAAGCTGCGGGATGGTTTGCTGACCCATTTAACCGATACCGTTAATTTATGATCCGTTCATTAACTTTATAGTGGCCCCGGAGGTCACCTGCACCATGATCAAAAAAATGAAACGCCTGTTTACTGTGCTTACTCTATTGCTGATAGGCGTTAACGTTAGTGCCCAGGATGCGAAACAATTGCATGAAACGGCCCGAACCTTCATGCTGCAAAAAGATTTTTCTAATGCCATCCTCGTGCTGAATCGTGCCATGCAGATGGATCCCAAAGACCTGGAGATCGCCAAAGACCTATCGCTCAATTATTATTTTGCCAAAGATTACACTAAGGCACTCGATATCATGAAGCCCCTGCTCGATCGCGAAGATGCCGATGACCAGTGCTTTCAGATCGCCGGAGATATTTATCTGGCGCTTGATCAAACAAAGGAATGCGACAAGCTGTATAAGAAAGGATTGAAAAAATTCCCGGCCAGCGGACCCTTGTACAATGAATTGGGTTTATTGCTTTGGGCGCAGAAAGATTTCAGCGCCATTAAACAATGGGAAAAAGGAATTGAGACCGATCCCGGCTTTTCAAAGAATTATTTTAATGCCACACGATATTATTTTTTCACGACCGACAAAGTATGGAGCATTTTATATGGTGAGATATTTCTGAACATTGAACCCCAGAGTCCCAGTACCGTTGAGATCAGGAATATCTTATTAGAAAGTTATAAGAAACTTTTTTTGGATGTTGATCTGGAAAAGAACAATGTCAGTAAGAATGATTTCACTGCTGCTTTCATTCATACCATGAATGCCCAAACTTCCTTGGCAGCAGGGGGTATCAATACCGAATCACTCACCATGATCAGGACCCGGTTCATTCTTGATTGGCAACAAAATTATGCCGATAAATTCCCTTTTCGGTTATTTGATCATCAGCAGCAATTATTACAAGAAGGACTCTTTGACGCATACAACCAATGGATTTTCACCGCTGTACAAAACCTGCCGCAATATCAAAACTGGACAGAATCTCATGCCACCGAATATAATGAACTGATGCGCTTTCAGAATGGCCGAATTTTTAAAATTCCCACCGGCCAGTATTATCACTGATCAAAATAATTGCATATTTTACCCCTATAGGGAAATGGTATTTTTTTCATTACCTTGTTGCACAAAACATTTTGTTATGGAAGAACAACGGGATGAGAAACTTTGGCAGATCGCCAGGCGCAGGGCCGAGTTTATGGATAGCCTGCGCAGTTATTTTGTAATATCACTGATCCTATGGGGCATTTGGTATTTTACCGCGGGCAGACGAGGCATAAATGTAGACATGCCCTGGCCCATCTGGCCTAGTTTTTTTATGGGTGTTGCCTTGCTGATCAAATACCTGAAAGCCTATAACACTGATAAGGATACGCTTACTCAAAAAGAGTATGATAAGCTGAAGAGCAGAAATTAATTATTTACTTCACTACCGATTGCTTGCTATGAATGAACATTCCAGAATCTTCGATTGTATCGCCTTCCAACTTCAGCATTTCCCTAAGTCGGATATGCTGGCCGGAAAAGAAAAAGGAGTATGGCAAAAATATTCCACTGCTGAAGTACAGATCCTTGTGAACAAACTCAGTGCCGGGTTATTACGATTAGGCGTAAGCGGTAGTGATATGACCGTTGAAAAGCAAGACAAGATCGCCCTGATCTCTAAGAACCGCCCTGAATGGCTGTTACTGGATATGGCCTGCCAGCAGATCGGAGCCCTGCTTTGCCCCATCTACCCCACTACCAATATCAATGAACTGGAATTCATATTTAATGATGCCACGGTGAAATATGCATTTGTGAGTGGCATGGAAATCCTGGATAAAGTAAACAATATCCGCGATAAAGTACCCAGCCTGCTCAATGTGTTCAGTTTTGATGAATTACCAGGAGTTGATCATTGGAAAAAGATTACCGACCCGGTAGAAGCCCTTGACCTGGTAAAACTGGAAGATGTAAAACAAACCATTTTGCCCGAGCATTGTGCCACCATCATTTACACATCCGGTACCACCGGTACGCCAAAAGGTGTGATGCTGAGTCATCACAATATTGTAACCAATGTGATCTCTGCAAAATCATCCTTCCCATTTTCCGATGCACCCAACAATAGGGCGTTGAGTTTTTTACCCCTCAACCATATTTTTGAGCGGATGGTAAGCTATATCTATATCAACAGTGCCATCTCCATTTATTATGCAGAAAGCTTTGATACCATTGGCGAAAATTTAAAAGATATAAAGCCCAGTATGTTTTGCACCGTTCCCCGCTTGCTGGAAAAAGTATATGAAAAGATCATGGCGGTTGGAGCAGAACTCACAGGCATCAAAAAGAAATTATTTTATTGGGCAGTGGCGTTGGCCGACCGATATGATAACAATAAAAGCAACGGCCTCTGGTATAACCTGCAGTTGGCCATCGCCAATAAACTCGTGTTCAGCAAATGGCGCGAGGGGCTGGGCAATAATATAGAAACGGTAGTAACCGGCGGAGCCGCCTGTCAGGTAAGACTGATCCGGATCTTTACTGCCGCCAAGATTCCGATCTATGAAGGATATGGACCTACAGAGAATAGTCCGCTGATCAGCGTGAACTGCAGAAAAAAAGGCGGAACAAAATTTGGTACCGTAGGATTGGTAGCAGAAGGGCAGCAGGTAAAACTGGAAGCCGATGGAGAGATTTGTGTAAAAGGCCCCAGTGTAATGATGGGTTATTACAAACGGCCCGACCTCACCGCCGAAGCCATCATTGACGGATGGCTGCATACCGGTGATATTGGTGTATTTGAAGATGGTAAATATTTAAAGATCACCGATCGCAAAAAAGAATTATTCAAAACCAGTGGCGGAAAATATGTGGCTCCTCAACCGATCGAAAATAAAATGAAAGAATCGCCATTTGTTGAACAGATGATGGTGGTGGGTGCCGAACAAAAATTCGTGGGCGCATTGATCGTTCCTTCCATTCCCAATTTAAAAGAGTGGATGCAATTGAAAGGGATCAATTTTACCACCATTGAAGATGCGATTCACAATCCCAAGGTACTGGGTCTTTACCGCGAACTGATCGATTCGTTCAATAAATTCTTCAACCATGTGGAACAGATCAAAAAATTTGAGTTGGTGCCACATGAGTGGACAATAGAAACGGGTGAGCTTACGCCCACCCTAAAACTTAAACGTAAAGTGATCATGGAAAGATATAAAAATGCAATCGATAGGATGTACAATTGATCGCTGATAAGTGTTTTATTAAACCAACTCATTTTCCAACGCATACCTGATCAACTGAGCATTGGAATCGATATGCATTTTCTCAAATATCTTATACTTGAAGGTGGTGATGGTACTGGTACACAGTTTCAATTCCTGAGTGATCTCTGAAACCGACCTGCCCAGTGCCAGTAACTGAAACACCATGAATTCCCTGTTTGAAAGTAACTCGTGTAAGGGCTTTTCACTATCATATGAAAATGCTTCTGCCATTTTTTCGGCTACCGACTGGGTAATAAATTTATGCCCGCTCATTGCTTTTTCAATAGCTTCTACCAACTGCAGATGCAAACTGTCGTTGCAAATATGAGCTGAAACATTTGCTTTATACGCTTGTAAAGCATAGCGATCCTCGGAGTAAACACTGGTAACAATGACCGGTAGTTTTGAATAAGTTTTCTTGATCTTCCCAACCAGTTCAATGGCATGGTGCGAGGATAAGCATATCGCCATAATCAGCAGGTCCCATTCCTGCGACCCCAGTTTGTCCATCATTTCTTCAGGAGTTGAGGCCTCTCCTATCACTACATCACTGTATTCTTTTTCCAGTAATTGTATGATGCCACTTCGGGTAATTTGATGGGGGTTACTTAGTAGAATTCGCATGGTTTAATTTTTCATTAATATTAAACAAAATTAAAAAATACTAAATTGTTGAAATTTGCGAAATCACAATTTTTAAATAAGAGTATTATTCCTTTACTGATTTTAGTTGTCACTATACCCAGATCTGCTTTCATAATCAAAATACTTCTCCTTATTAATTATTTTATTAAGATAGGTAGGTTCTACCCCCAGGAATGAAGCCAGGTGCTTCTGTGATACCTTGTTGATAAGTTCCGGTTTTTTGTCTTTCAAGTATTGAAATCGCTCCTGTACCGTCATGTCCCGTAAAAATTCACAGTGCTGTTGATACAAGAAAAGCTTCCTCACTAAAGCGGTCATGGCAAACATGTTTAACTTGGCATATTTCAACACCAATTCAGTATATGCAGCTCGTTCAATATAAATTAAACGACAATCTTCCAACGCCTGTATATATTCTTTACTAGGGGCATTTAAGTAATAACAATTGATGCAGAGAATAAAATCTTGCTTAGACAAGAACCAGGTGATAACTTCTTTGTCATTTCGGTCCGTAAAAACCCTACAGAATCCCTTTTCCAAAAAATAGATATTGGTATTCATGTCTCCCTCATGAAGTAAATATTCTCCTTTCTTTAATTCTCTTTCGGACATCGCTTTTGAAATCTCGTCGATTTCCGGACCATCACTTTCAGCATAAAAACCGCTACGAATTAATAGCTCCTTAAACTTCATAAATCAATTTTACATTAAACAAAAGCAATCGCAATAAATACCATACCCTAATAATTCGATCAGTACAGCATAGTTAAAACAAACATAATAGAGGCATATGCATCTATTAGGTATAATTAATAAAAAGCATTCCCTTAATCCATTATTGCCTAATGGTTTCAGGTTGTGCAAGTGTTGGGGTGAAAGGTTAGTCCAATGTTTGATGCCAGCACCTAAGTAGTGCGGTATGCTGGTTGGTTTTAAAAAGGATATTCAATTATCTGGATAAAGCGGGATGTCTTTTTTGCTACCCCTAACCGAAAAATTGTTTAACCAATTAGGTCGGTTACAGAACAAAATTAAACAACACTTTTATTTGCAAACTTGTTAATTCACAAGATAAGGATAGTTTTATCCTTTATTCATATTTGGTGTTATTTATTATTGAGATTAAACACGATATTCGTATCGTATTTTTAGATGAATAAAAATAGAAAATTAACTACACGTCAATAAGCAGCGGAGGCTCAGTGCTATGCAAAGCCCTACAGGAAAGGGATACATCAATATCCAAGTTAAAAGTCAAAAGATTTTTTATCCTGTTTCAGAAATGATGGTGGCCTCGCCAGGAATCGAACCTGGATCTGGAGCTTCGGAAACTCTTATACTATCCATTGTACTACGAGGCCATATATATTTTAAATCCTTGAATTACCTTCCAAACTTTACAATATTACTTCCAAATATCTTAACTGCAATAGCGATTAATATTACGCCAAAAAATTTTCTGACTACGATCAGTCCACTGGGGCCTAATGCCCGCTCGATCCATTTCAATGATTTCAATACCAGATAGATCACCACACAATTGATCAAAATGCCAATCAGGATATTGATATCAGCATAGTTGGCTTTTAAACTCATGATGGTGGTAAGTGTACCACTGCCCGCAATGATGGGGAATGCGATCGGCACTACACTTCCTGAATTACCATTCTTATCGGCTTTAAAAAATTCTATGCCCAATACCATCTCCAGTCCCAGGATAAAGATCACGATACTTCCGGCCACTGCAAATGATTTTACATCAAGCCCCAGTAAATTCAAAAACTGTTTGCCTAAAAATAAGAACAGGATCATCAGGCCGGCAGAAACCAATGTAGCTTCGGCCGATTTAATAGTACCCCCGATCTTTTCCTTGATAGAAACCAACACAGGAATAGACCCCAGCATATCAATCACCGCAAACAGGGTAAATGAAATGGAGATGATCTCCTTAAGCGCTAATTCCCCGAAATCGAACATATTAAAATAATTTTCGGCAAAGGTAACCGGTTTTGCGGTATGCCTTGCGCATTTTCAAGGTTTAAAGGCTGAAACGCAGTCCTGCCGTGCCATTAAAGCCCATGGTATTAAAGCCCATCACTTCTGTATATTGCGTATTACTGATATTATGCAGGTCGGCAAAGATTTTCAACCTGCCCTTAGTGATCCTGTATTCTCCATACATATTCCACAGTACATAGGCCTTTAGTTGTACCGGCACGGGCTGGAAACTGGCGTCATAAATAATATCGGTTCTTTTTCCGGTTAGTTGCATACCAGTACTGAAGTATACATGCTTATTGATTTGATCTTCCACCTGAATACCCAAACTGCTTTTTGGTCTGCGGTACAAATTGAAAAAACTGGTATCGGCTTTCCCGTTTGTTGTACTGAGTTGGCCGGTAATAAAACTATACTGCAATTTCAAAGTGATTTTCTTATTCAGCATATAATTATATTCCAGTTCAACGCCTTGGTCGTTTTGCCGATCCTGATTTACATAATACGATCGGTATGAATTAGGATCCGTTACAAAGGCAATGACATTTTTTATTGCGCGATTAAAATATGTGATCCGTCCTTTCCCCTTATTGCCGGCGGAATACCATTGCAGTCCGGCTTCAACATTGACGGCTGTTTCGGGCTGCAAATATTTATTGCCATATTCAGAGAACAATTGGTACAAGCTTGGGGTCCTATACGCTGAAGACAGGTTAATATATGTTTTCCATTTTTTTCCAAATAACCAGGAAGGATTCAGGTTCCATACCCAATTATTTCCATAAGTGGAATGATGGTTCATTCGGCTACCTGCTTCAAGATTAAAACCGCTGGCGGTATGAAAAACTGCAGTGGCATAGAGGCTCAGCTGATGATGATGCAAACTGTCGGCACCCAGTGTAGAGGCATAAGGACCATAACTGCTAAGGGAGTAATAGGATTGGTCGCTCTCCGACTTACGGTAATCCATACCTGCTGTTAGTTTTATTTTTTGCGTAAGGGGAATGACGGCAAATCCATCAATGAACTGCTCTGTTCCCTGATAGGTTCCCTTACTGTAAATAGCAAATCCATTCCGGCTAAGGGTAGAATCGTCAATATATTTCCGGTGATTATTATTATAGTTATACAACAAATTGATCTTCGTTCTTCCCAGGCTCCATTCCATTCTTGCCCCTGCCTGTATGTTTCTTGCGGTGTAGGTATAATCCAGTTCATCGGTAAAAGCTCCCTGGTCAATATCTCCCTTGATCTTGGAATACCGTAAATATGGCCTTATCAATAGATGTGCATTTGCCTGAAATCCCAGACTGGCATAAACACTCTGTTGGCGGTATCCGTCTTTATCAGTGGGGTGAGTGCCTTTAGCCGTATCCGTTACCTCATTGATGCCGCGGGTACGATACCCGGTATAGCTGATCTGGTAATCCCATTTGCCTTGATGGCCCTGCCAGGCGGCTTCTGCACGTCCGGTATGGTAACTGCCCAGAGAAACTAAGCCCGACAAAACAGTTCTATTGTTCAAACCTTTACGGGTAATGATATTGATCACACCGGCAATGGCGTCGCTGCCATATAGGGTAGACTGGCTGCCTTTTAAAATTTCTATCCGTTCTATCTGGCTGATGGGAATGAGGCGGATATCGAAATTGCTTCCGATGCCTGAGGCATCATAGACCGGCACGCCATCAATAGCGATCAGCGTATGCTCTGGCTTTGCACCACGGAGGTATACCGATTTATCTTTTCCCGGATTAGAACCGGCACCATTGATATACATGCCTACCTGTTCTGTGAGTACCTGGGCAAGATCTTTGCCCCCGGCCCTTTCCAGATCGGCGCGGGAAATAACGCTAACAACCTTGCCCGTTAAGGAAGCTTTGCCAGGATATTTGTTTGCCGAGATGATCACCTCGTTCAAGTTGCGGGCACTGTCTTGCCCCTGTACCGTACTGCTGAAAATGACAGCAGCCGCAATAAAAATTTTCTTTTTCATGATAGAAAAGATTTTTTGTTGTGACTGCTTTCAGAAAAAGTGATAGAGATATAAAAGCCCTAAAGCCGTTACATTTCCTGCCTTTCACCCGAAAGCGTAAATGATATTGAGTGTACCTGGCAGGTCTTCTGGCTTACTCTAAGTTCATGTCTTCCCATCTTGCCTAAGGCGAAACAGTGACTGTAGTATGAACCGTTAACAGAGCTTACAGCTACGGGGATAGCGTCAGCATTTGACTGACTTCCCTTTTAATCCGTTCCAATTGAATCAGAAACAGAACCAGATCCGGCACAAAAATGCAAGAATAAAACCGAATGCAACAATTTATAAATGCACAATTGTTGAAAACAAAAAGCCGGAATATCAATTCCGGCTCTGTGCTTGATTAAGCTGTTATTTTATAAAGAAAAAGTTACGTGCAACATCCCTTTAGACTTTAATTCAGTTTGACCATTTGAAAAATTCTGACTCAGGGGCAATTGAACACTGGCTCCTACGGTTAGTTTCTTGTAACTAAGTTCCAGTCCGGCAGAAGCCGAAAACAAATGTCCACCTGTTTGCGCCACCGTCACTTTCTGCAAACTATTGGAAGCCGTGTTTTCAAACATCAATCCCATATTGGGCATGATGCCCACTGCTCCTTTTTTTGCAGCATAGTATACCATAGAACCGGCAGAAAATTTATTACCAAAACTGTATTTGTCGCGGTTGCTGGTATTGATCTTATAAGAAGCACTTGTATTAATACCCAGCTTGTTGATGCGTACATTATACATGGCATTCAGCATAAAATCTGTACTGGCTGACCCTGTTTGGGTATTGGCTACCGCTACCAGTGCAGGATCGGTAGCATCCACATTAAATTTACCGGTGGGTACTTTAATGCCTGCACCAAACCACAACTGTTGAGCGAAGGCCCTGCCGTTTCGGTTACTGTTTAGATCAAACAGTTTATAATTGGCCATAACGGCAATATCGCCGATACCCTGGTTATTAGTGACGCCATCATCGGAAACCTGATGAACAATATTATAAGGCAGTATCGCGATCAACTGCCATTTCTTTCCGATATTCCATCCAGCCCACAACTCTGTTGTTTTGTAATAATCATTGCTGAACTGGCTTGCGTCATCGGCCATCACGGTATGAAATCTCCTGTACTGATACCGGAGTCCGATGAATTTATGACTGAACTGTGGCATCATACCAATATAATAACTCCCAAGCCCACAGCCACATATTTCGCAGGCGTTTGCCGAAATACTTAATAACAACGCAACGGTTGTTGCACATATAAATTTTCTCATTGTCAATAGTTTTGATTTGGCTTGTTTAATTATTCTTTTCCCTTAACACATTTTTCCACGATCCTATGATAGGTATCGTGTACGCCTATCAGTTGTGCAGTAATCGCTTTATCGCTCAGTTTTTTCTTTCTGATGCCGGCATCCAGTTTCGTTACTTTTTCCAGCAATTCTTTTGTAATGGCCGGAATAGACGGATCATTGATGGTAGCCGGTACCGGAGATTTTGCTAAGGCAGTTGCTTTTTCCAACAGCTCACCACTCCTGGTTTTAATGGGCTCCAGGTTTCCATCTTCGCTGGGATGGAAGGTGGTGCTGATCACCGCATGAAAATCTTTCAGGGCTGGCCACTGGTCTAATTTTTCCTGAGCAGAAACGAAGAATCCTACAAACAGCAGGCATACTGTAATGGCGATGGCTTTCATTTTTTTAAACATGATGTTATGATTTTAGGTTAAATGATTATTTTTTTTTGCTTGATCGTTGTTTCAGATCCTCTTCTTTACAGCCGCTATTGCAATAGCCATATATTTTCCCCCCGATCAGGGCTGTATCGGCTATTGACCCTTCGTTCAAATTCATTCCGCATACCGGATCAACCCGACTGGCCAGTTGATTCAACGCAATATTGATATGAGACATGGTATCGGACTCTTGCGCCTGCATGGCAGCAGCATTTTGTACCCGAGGGGCCGGCTGATGGCAAGCCCACAAAAGCATATACACCGATAGCATTGCTAAGAAGCTGATCAATTTCATTAATTGTATTTTATGGGGAATGAAAGATGACAATGCACTACTGAATTACCGGCAGCCTACATCAGCTGACTCATTATACTTCAGTAATACAAATGGATAAACGGCAATTATGCTTGCGGGGGATGGAAAAAAGCAAATGACCGATCAACGGGTGGATCCGGCATTTCATGAGCATACTGGCTTCTCACCAGTACGGATTGAATATGAATGGTTCCAAAATATGATTTTGAGGAAAGTACTTCATCCTTGCTTTCCGACTTGCGTTCCGAATTCTGCTGCTCCCTTTTCTCCTGATCTTTCATTTTTTTCATCATCTGGCATTTGCCATTACAATGCATTTTTGGCCTTGCTTTATTTTCGCAATTCTTGGCAAATAAGGCAGTATTGATGGAATAATTGATGGCAATAAACTGACCACTGAACATTTGTATCACAAATGCCATAATAAATATACTGGCAGTAACCGGTCGTATCATGTCACAAAGATATTTTAATATGCCAAAACAAATATGATGGAAATCATAGCCCCAAATTTTTTTTATTAAAAAGTCCAATTATTACTGCCTTTCAGTATCTTTTCAGTATGACAGCAAAAGCCAACAAACTCAATCTTTTCGACTTGTCGATGATCGTGGTAAGTCTGGTGATCGGGATGGGCATCTTCCGAAATCCGGCCTCTGTAGCCGCCACTTCCGGCAATATCAATATCTTTTTTCTGGTATGGGCCGCTGGTGGACTGATCGCATTATGTGGCGCATTAACCTATGCCGAGATCGGACTACGCCTTCCTTCCATGGGTGGATATTATAAAGTTTTTGCCGAATGCTATCACCCGGCTGTGGGCTTTACTGTAAATGCGCTGATCCTGATCAGCAATGCGGCTTCCTTGGCTGTGGTGGCGCTCATCGGAGCCGATTATGTAAGTGACCTGCTTTTTGGCGAACCCTCGGGAATATTATTCAACACGTCCATTTCCATTATTGCCGTGGCCTTGTTTTATGGGGTGAATTTGATGGGACTTAAAACCAGCAGTCGTACCCAAAATGTATTGATCGTTATAAAGATCGCCCTGGTGCTGTTGCTGATCGCCAGTATATTTAAAGGCGTGATGATCGAGCCGCATGGCTATGAAAAAAATGCACCCCTGTTCACCCTCGCCGATAAGGATGGCTTCTCTTTATTCCTCATCTGCCTGATCCCGGTATGTTTCTCCTATGGCGGTTACCAGCAAACCATCAATTTTGGTTCCGAGGTGAAGAATACAAAGATCTTATCAAAAGGAATTTTCATTGGCATCAGCATTGTAGTACTGTTATACTTGCTCATCAATTATTCATATACCCAGGTGATCGGCTATGATAAAATGAAGAATGCGGGTGCCATCGGTTCTCTCTTATGCGAAGCCTGGTTTGGAAAAGCAGGCGGTAAAGTGTTTGATGCGCTCATGTTCCTGTCGGTACTGGCCTATGTAAACATCATATTGATGAGTAACCCGCGGGTGATGTTTGCCATGAGTGAAGACAAGGTATTTCCAAAAATGTTTTCCTATCGCAGTCCCAAAACACAGGCCCTGGTAGCAGGCCTCAGCGCCTTTGCCCTGATCACCATCATCATTACTTTTTTTGGTAAGGGGGTAGATAAAATTTTAAATTTCACCATGTTCCTGGATAGCATCGGAATGACCACTTCAGCTGCCACGCTCTTCATCCTGCGCAAGCGAAAACAGCAGGAGGAAATGATCACCGGCACCTGGAATCATTTCACGCCGGTATTTGCAGGATTCTTTGTGTTCAGTTATTTCATGGTGGCCGTTGGCGTCATCATCAAAGATCCCAATGCCGCATTAACAGGCGTTGCCCTACTGGCTGTACTGCTGGCTTTGTACTTCATCTTCTACTACAAAAAAAATAAACAATCGCCCTTGTTGCCTTAATCAATTGATCATAAACTCTCGTGCATATGGACATCTCTTATATCATTAATGAACTGGCTGAAGAAAGAGAAAATTATTTCAATGCGGTGGCTCCACCCATCATCCAGAGCAGCAATTTTGTTTTTAATACGGTATCGGATATGCGCAATGCGTTTGCCGATGAGTACTCCACCTACTTGTATAGCCGCGGAAAAAATCCAACAGTAGATATTTTGCGGAGAAAGCTGGCAGCATTGGATGGCACCGAAGACTGTCTGGTTTTCAACAGTGGGGCTGCAGCCATTTTCGCCGGAGTGCTGGCCAATGTAAAAGCGGGTGATCATATCGTTTCGGTAGACAAGCCCTATACCTGGGCACAAAAAATGTTCAATGATATATTACCCCGGTTTGGCGTAACCACTTCCTATATCGACGGAACAAGCATTGAAAATTTTGAACGTGCCATTTTACCCAATACCACACTGATCTATCTGGAAAGTCCTAACAGCTGGGATTATGCGCTGCAAGACCTGAAAGCTGTGGCCGATCTTGCCCGGTCGGAGAACATCGTTACCATCATCGATAATAGTTATTGTACTCCGCTATACCAGAAACCGGCCGACTATGGCATTGACCTGGTGATGCAAACGGCCACCAAATATATCAGTGGCCATAGTGATACCCTGGGAGGCGTATTGAGTGGAAGCAGCAAGATGATCGAACGTATATTTAATAGTGAGTATATGAATATCGGGAGCGGCATTCAGCCCTTTAATGCCTGGTTGCTGATCAGGGGGCTTCGAACCTTACCCGCACGGCTCGACAGGTTAACTAACTCCATTAAAAAAGTCGTTAATTTTTTAAACCAGCACCCACGGGTAGAATCCCTTTTATTTCCATTTGATGAAAAATTCCCTCAATACGAATTGGCTAAGAAGCAGATGAAGGGCGCTTGTGGCCTGCTTAGTTTTTATATACGGGCCAACCATATCGCTGAGGTGGAAAAATTCTGCGAAAGCCTTGAGCATATTTTCATGGCGGTAAGCTGGGGCGGTCATGAAAGTCTGGTGATACCCAAATGTTCGGGCATCGCTCCTGCCGATTTTGACCGGAATAATAAGGAGCACAGGATGATCAGGCTCTATGTAGGATTGGAAGAGCCTGAGTACCTGATCCGCGACCTGTCTCAGGCATTTGATAAAATGTAGTGAAATTTACCGCTTGTCATTTAGTTTTTAGCTGATTCGCTGCGGATGGTTTAATTTTGCCCCATGCGATTTAAAATATATGTCCTATTGGCCCTTCTTTGCAGTGCAGAAGTGGCTAATGCCCAAAAAAAATGGACACTGAGGGAGTGCATCGATACGGCCATGACCAATAATATTTCGGTTAAGCAAACCGATCTGCAATCCAGGATCTCAGCCATCCAATACAAACAAAGCAAGCTAAGCCAATACCCATCTGCAAGCTTCAGCAGCGGATCATCGTATAATAGTGGCAGAAACCAGGATCCCACCAGTTTCAGTCTAATTACAGAAAGTTATCTCTCGGCCAATATGCAATTGCAAAGCAGTGTGGAGATCTTTAACTGGTTCAGTAAAAAGAATACCATCGCCGCTAACCAGTGGGAACTGGCTGCTGCAAAAGCGGGTACCGATAAACTTAAAAATGATATCGCCCTTACCGTAGCCAATGCCTACCTGCAGATCTTATTATCTAATGAACAGGTGAAAATTGCCACGGTACAATTACAACAATCGCAGGCCCAGCTATCCAATACCCGCAAACTGGTAGATGCCGGCGCATTACCCGAATTAAATGCAGCTGAACTGGAGGCACAGGTAGCGCGTGATAGTGCTAACCTGATCAGTGCCCGGGGTAATGTGGCTCAGAATATGCTTTCCCTGAAAGCGTATATGGCCATTGATGCCGCTGCTCCGTTCGAGGTAGACACACCACCGGTGGATTTGATCCCGGTTGAAAAAATTTCCGACCTGCAGCCTGATAACGTTTATACATCTGCGTTAGCAAATATGCCGCAACAAAAATATAATGAGTTCCGGATCAAGGCTGCGCAGAAAAATGCTGCCGCCGCAAAAGGAAACATGTACCCTAGCATCTCTGCGTTTGGAAGCCTGGGTAGTGGTTACAATGATAGGGCAAAGGAAGTGATCGGCTCCACACCGGTGATAGCTCCTATTGGAAAAGTAACACTGAGTGGTGTAGATTATTCGGTGTTTCCCCTTCAACCGTTTAATAGTTATCAGTATGCTAAAAGTAAATTTTTTAGTCAGCTGAATCAGAATTTCAGACAATCAATTGGCCTAAGCCTGTCGGTTCCCATATTCAATGGCAGCAGCCTACGCAGCAATTATGAAAGAGCAAGGATCAATGTAAGAAATCAGGAATTGCAGAAAGAACTGGACGACCAGAAACTGAAACAGGATATTTTCCAGGCCTATAATGCAGCCCTGGTATCGCTGGAAAAATACAATGCCGGAAAGAAAAGTTTGCAAACCAGTGAACGCTCTTATTCCTTTGCACAAAAGCGTTATGAGGTTGGTATGCTAACAACATTTGAGCTCATCACAAATCAGAATAATTTATTCAGAGCAAAATTGGAGAATGTGCTGAACCAGTTCGATTATGTATTCAAGATGAAAGTACTGGAGTTCTATAAAGGACAAGGATTGAAATTATAATAACTTTTGTTGCTTGAAAAGGGTAAAAGAGAATTAAAAAATATACTGTCTGAACAATGGTTTCAGACAATATCAAAGAAAAAATATAAATCTACTTTATGAAGAAGTCCACGAAATGGATCCTGATCGGTTTAGGAGTATTGGTGATCGCTTTATTGGTAATGTCGAAGATGGGTGTATTTGGAAAATCAGAAGGCATCAAGGTTACGGCTGATAAAGTACAGAAGCGAACCATCACCGAAGTGGTGAATGCCAGCGGAAAGATTTTCCCTAAAGTGGAAGTGAAAGTGAGTCCGGATATCAGCGGAGAGATCACTGAGCTGATGGTAGCCGAAGGGGATACCGTAAAAAAAGGACAGGTTTTGGCCCGCATCTATGCAGATATCTATAGCATCCAACGTGATCAGGCAGCCAGTGGAGTAGAACAAACACAGGCACAGGTAGCAAACTCACAGGCAGCATTAGACGCTTTAAAAGCACAGATGGAGCAGGCGCAGCGTACCTATGATATGCAGAAGAAACTGTATGATGATAAAGTGATCAGTCGCAATGAATTCAATGGCGCGGAATCGGCCATGAAAAGCAGCAGGGCCAATTACAATGCCGCCATACAGGGCATCCGCAGTGGACAAGCCAGTGTAAGAACGGCCAGTTCCAATCTACAGAAAGCAAATAAAGATCTGAGCAGGACCATCGTGGTAGCGCCCATGGACGGTGTAGTGAGTTTATTGAATGTAAAAAAAGGAGAACGCGTGGTAGGAAGCAACCTGATGAGTGGTACCGAAATATTGCGCATTGCCGATATGGCTCAAATTGAAGTACGCGTGGATGTGGGAGAAAATGATATTCCCAAAGTGAAGATCGGCGATACTGCTATTGTGGAAATAGATGCTTATAATACCCGTAAATTCAAAGGCCTGGTAACGCAGATCGCCAGCAGCAATAATGGAGCGGCGGCACAAAATGCTTTGTCAAATACCAGCACAGATGTTACCCAATATAAAGTTTTCATCTTGTTGCTTCCCGAAAGTTATATGGACCTGGTAGGCAGGGGCAGTTTTCCTTTCCGTCCGGGAATGAGTGCCAGTGCGGATATCCAAACGAAAACACATACCAATGTATTGAGTGTTCCTATTAATGCCATCACCACCCGCGATAAAAACGATAGTACAAATAAGACGGTGAAGAAAGCCATTGACCCATCCGATACCAAGGCAGTAGGGCCCGTGATGGATGATCTGCAAGTGGTTGCCTTTATCCTTGATAAGGATGATAAAGTAAAAAAAGTGATCGTTAAAACAGATATCCAGGACATCAATAATATAGAAGTAACAAGCGGACTTCAGGAAGGAGACCGTGTAGTAACAGGCCCTTATGACCTGGTAAGCAAAAAATTAAAAGTGGGTGATAAAGTAAAAGTAGTTGACAAGAAAGATCTGTTTGAGAAAAATTAATAGCAGATTGTTATTGAATCTCAATCATTGAATAAAGCTTCGGCAATAGCCACTGACTCAGGCCTTCCCACATCTACCCATTTGTCGGCGGAGTGTTCCAATGCCATGATGCTATGATCGGCTGCCAGCTGCAGATAGGTTTCCATGATGGAAAATTTTCCTTGCTGGGTGATCGCCGAAAATATTTCAGGCTGATAGATCACCACGCAACTATAGGCCCGGGCGATCAATGGACTATCTGGAATTACAATTCTTTCTTCTCCTGTAGTTTGGTTCTTCCATCCGCACATCCGGTGTTGTTCATTCAACAACACATAACGCGAAGTATTTCTGTTGGAAACCGCAAAGGATACCAGTGGCTGATGTTCCTGATGAAATTGCATCAGTTTAAGCAAATCAAAGTTGGTGAGCACATCCACATTCAGCGAAACAAAAGGGTCCTTTCCTTCAAAAAATGTTCTTGCTTTTAATAAGCCACCACCGGTTTCCAGCACTTCACTGGTTTCATCGCTGATAGACACCTGACTCCCCCATCCCTTATTTTTTTCAATAGTGCTGATGATCTGGTCGGCAAAATGATGCACATTCACTACCACATCGCTGATCCCAAATTGTTGTAAATATTCAATATTTCTTTGCAACAGGGTTTTGCCATTGATCAAGGCCAATGCTTTAGGATGCGTATCCGTCCAGGGTTTGAACCGTGTTCCCAATCCTGCAGAAAATATGATGGCTTTGCTGATCTTCATTGCGTAACGATGTTGTTCATTCAAATACAAGCTACTAGTGATTCACACTAGTTTATTAATTGTTTGGCTTTCTAACCCAATTGGCCTGGTTGGTATGTTGCAGTTCTACTTTCACTTTAAATTTATTGCGCAGGTGCCGGGCCAGTGCTTCGGCAGCGTATACGCTTCTGTGTTGTCCGCCCGTGCACCCGAAACTGATCATCAGACTTTTAAAATCGCGCTGAATATAATCAGTGACCGAAATGTCGACCATATTGTACACGCTATTTAAAAAATCGGGCATAGAAGTTTGTTGTTCCAGATAATCCTTCACGGGTTTATCCAATCCGCTCATGGTTTTGTATTCTTCGATCCTGCCCGGATTGAGGATGCCGCGCATATCGAAAACGAAACCTCCGCCATTCTCCGAATCATCGGCAGGAATACCTTTTTTATAAGAGAAGCTGTTGATGGTGATCTGTAAGGGAGTGGCTTCAGAGGCCTTCACATTTTCAAATCGGTGGATAATGTTTTCGGTGGTGATGAGCTGTAGCAGCCGTTCAAATTCGGGAAGCACGATGCCCACAGAGCTGTTTCGGATAAACCACTGGAGGTTGTGGAGTGCAAGTGGAATGCTGGTTAAGAAATGGGCCTTTCGTTCAAACAAACCACGGAAACCATAAGCGCCCAATACTTGCAACAAACGGATCAGTACATATCCATTGTACTGCGATTCGAACCGATTCTTATCGACCGGCTTTTGCAGCAGTTCACTTACGCAATCCATGTACTCATGCAGCAATTTCTTTTTCCATTCATCACTCAATTCGGCCTTGGCCTGCCAAAGCAGGGAGGCCACATCATATTGCAGGGCGCCTTTCATGCCCCCCTGAAAATCGATAAAATATACTTCGTTGTTCTTAACCATCACATTCCTGCTTTGAAAATCGCGGAACATGAAATATTTATGATCAACATGCGACAGGTAATTGCTCAGGGCCTCAAAATCATCGATCAGCTTTTCTTTATCGTAAGGGATCTTCAACGTGTCCAGAAAATAATATTTGAAATACAGCAGGTCGCTCATCATGGCCTGCTTGCCAAACTCTTTGCTGGTGATGCAATTGTCGTAGTTAAGATCAGCATCTCCGGCGATCTGGAGATGGGCCAGGGCCTTCAGGCTTTTTTTAAATAGCGAATACACATG
>CAIRHQ010000159.1 GCA_903878475.1 uncultured Bacteroidota bacterium
GGAATTTGAACTCACCGAATGTCCGCTGGTAAATTCAGGGAAGGGCGGAGTTTGTATCAGGGGTTTCCAGTGTTTGTCTATATAATAATTGATCACCGTGATGGGCCTTACCAGGTTGGTCTTGAATTTTTCGTCCCAGCAACTGATGAAGGCATCAAATAAGGCGATGGTAGTGAGTGTGCAAATGAGGGAGGTTCTCGTCACATTTTCTTTATTGGCTGTACAGGCTTGTTGCGCGATCATGAGCCAGTGTCCGCCCGGAGATATTTTATGGATATAATAATTCAGGTGTCCGCGTACCACGGAAACATTCGGGTTATCATCCCAATACCAGGCAATTGCTTTTTTGTTGCTGTCGAGTGTATTGCCGATGCGGTATACATCCATCATGGTTTTATAGAAAGTAGAATTTTTGTCCCTGCTGTATACCAGTTTTTCTTTAGGCGAGAACTGGGCCGCATTGCTCAGTGTCATCGGGCGAATGGTATTCCAATGCGGTTCGATGGCTTGTGAATAATCTTCGGGGGTCAGCTGCCAGCTACCCGGTTTACTGGAAACCACCCAGCGGGGCATCCCTCTTGATTTTAGATAATTGTCTTTTTTACTCCAGGCGATGATGCTATCGGCCACCTGCTTACCGTATTGGATAGAGGGTTTCAGTAAGGGGTTGTCGGCATGAAGCTGTAACGAATCGGTGAATGCTTTTCTCCAGTCTTCAAATTTATATTCGGAGCCCACCATACTTTGACCCACATAAGAAAAAGAAATGCAGGCGGCTATAAAATGATCTACTGCCACGGTTTCTGCGGGAATAGTATTTAATCCGTTGAGTTTTCCGGTAAGGTCGGGAAGACTGGGATCATCTTTTCTGATGCAGGTATAAAAAGCGATATTGGGGTAGGTATAAATGCGACTGGCAACCGGTGGAGTGAACAGGTCATCCATCACGGTATTCACCAGCAGGTTATTTAGATTGCGTAGGGTTTGTTCTTTGGATTGCGCTTGAACAGTTATTCCTGTTGTTAAGCATGGCAGCAATAAAAAGAAAAACAATTTTCTTTTTAGTAAAAATTGGAGGTTCATAAAATGGCTTGTTGGTGAAGTGTTGCCAAATGTAAAAAAAATACACCGTTATCAGTAATAGAGGATGAGATTTCGCCCCCGGTTTATAGTTTAGCGTTGCTTCAAATTAACGATGTCTCCTTATGTGAACTGCCTAAACCTTAAACCTTAAACTTTAGACTTTAAACGTTTTCTCTCCCAACCTTAAACGCCTTAAACCCTTAAACTTTAAACGATCTTATTGAATCAACACCCTCGACATATTGATGCGTTTACCATCCTTGTCCAGTATTTCCACCCAGAAAAGACCTTTCCCATATCTTCTCACATCTACATCTACCCGTTGCCATGGCGAGGTTTGGTTATAGGCTTGTGCGCTTACCCGGTTGCCCATATTATCAAGCAACACCAATGTTCTTGCTACTGCAGTATTGGGTGTACTGTATAATCTGGTTTGAAAACTACCATGGCTTGGATTTGGGAATACGAACATCCTGCCGTGCAATGAATCCCGGATGCTCATGGTATCAGAAAGATTGCTGCATCCGTTCATATCAGTTGCTTGTAACTGATATATTCCAATATGATCAAAATCTACCAGCAATGTATCTGCATTGGCTCCAGGTATGGCTGCTCCATTTAAGCTCCAGGAATATGTAATGGCAGCGGGTGTAACCACAGCCGTAAGTGTGGTGGTTAAACCCGGCAATAACATATGATAGGGGTGCGCATAAAAAGAAACAGTTGGTAAAGGGTTAACGGTGAGAATAGCAATATTCGAAACTGCTCCACCACATGCTGCTCCATTATTGATCACAACCCGAAACCATTGTCCGTTCATGCTTAATGGAGCTGCAGTAAGATTAAGTGTTGCTGTAGTAACGCCACTGAATATGCCGCCATTAATAAGATTCGTAAATGTAGCCCCACCATTGGCGCTGGTCTGCCACTGATAGGTTAAACCAGTACCCGATGTTACCACTGTAAAATTTGCATTATTGCCCAAACAAATATTTTGATTACTGGGTTGGGTAATGATGGAAATTGCTGCGCCCACAACCACCGTTACTGTTGTAGGTGCTGAAGTGCAACCCGGCAAAGGCAGGCTTTGTGTGGTTACCTGATAAGGGTATATGCCATTAGGTGTGGGACGTGCATAGATGGAATCTATGGGCAATCCGTTATAAGGCACTGTGGCAGCCGGGTCATAATAGAGACCTGCCGTAGGTGACCATATGCCCGGTGAGGCAGGATATCCGGTGATATTGCAAGTATTGGTAAAATTGATGCACCAGGAATTCAATACACCGGTATCACCTGTTGCGGCATCATAAAAACCAAGGGTCCAACTGCCATTGGGAACAACCATTAAACTAGCCCAGTTAACAGAACTGGGTAACATACCTGTTGGACCCGTTCCGGCTCCGGTTTGAAGATCAGCTTTAAAAGTCCCGGTGAATGGGTTGATACCTGCACTTAAACTAACAGTACCTACCGAACTGATCACCGTGTTGGTAAATCCGGTTGAAACAGCATTGTTATTAGTACCGCTAATACGGTTATCCAAATTTATAATTTGTCCGTTCGGCGCTTTTAATACAAATACCATATCACCGATACGGGTATGCGACATATTGATGGTTACCGAAATTCCCGTGATCAAGCAACCGGCAGTGAAACCCGATATATTAATATTACTGGAAGCGCCGGAAGCATTGTTGTCGGGCACGGCAATATTTACCAGCCCTGAGCAAAATGGGCTTTGAAGAATTTTTAATTTTATGGGGGCACCGCCCAAACACATAAACGCCGGGTTGGGGGTTACAATTGGTGCAGGAGGGGGAACACATTGTGCAATTGCAGCAATATTCCCACACAGTATAATAACAAGTAAGACAAGGCTTGAGAACCGCTGCTTAAAAAAACCAATTGTATATGAAAAATGAATGTAAAGTTTATTCATGCAGTAAGGGCTTGGTTAACGCAATAGTTTATGTAATACAATTTACTGTTTTTGTATAAAAAATTAAATTATATTTTAATAAGACTGCGTATTACCGCATAAGCTCCTGGCACATAAAACAATCCCGCAGGCATCACATTACAATTGCATTAAGCCGCCTCTACTTCTTTTTTTAGTTGATTATCGAGTACAAAGGTTCCAAACGGCAGGATGGAGGCCAGGAATGCTTTGAAGAACCAGCTGATGGGTTTGTTGTACGTGGACATCACAGAAAAAGCTAAGTACACAAAGCTGATGAATAAGGCA
>CAIRHQ010000160.1 GCA_903878475.1 uncultured Bacteroidota bacterium
CTGCATAGATCCGGATGATGGGTTCGGTATTGCTGCTTCTTAAATGTACCCAGTCATTATCGAATTCTATTTTCAATCCGTCTTCTGTATTTATTGGCTGGTGCTTGTATTTATCTTGTAATTTTTCGAGAATGGTCTTTACGTCGATCAGGTTTTTACCATCGGCACCAGCTTTCAGTTCTATTTTATTCTTGCTGATAAAATAATCGGGGTAGCTGTTGCGCAGTTGTTTAATGGTTTTTCCGCTTTTTGCCAGATGGGTAAGAAAAAGAGCGATGCCGATGAGCGCATCACGACCATAATGAAGGTCGGGCACAATGATACCGCCATTTCCTTCGCCGCCGATCACCGCATGCACTTCCTTCATTTTATTCACCACATTTACTTCGCCAACCGAACTCGGAAAATATTCGCCGCCGTGTTGCAGGGTAATATCTTTCAGTGCCCTTGTGGATGAAAGATTGGAAACAGTATTTCCTTTTCTTTTACTGAGCACATAATCGGCTACTGCTACCAGGGTATATTCTTCACCAAACATGCTGCCATCTTCACAAACAAAACAAAGCCGGTCTACATCCGGATCTACAGCGATGCCAAGGTCTGCCTTGTTTTTCAATACTTCATTGCTGAGTGCAGTTAGGTGTTCGGGCAGGGGCTCAGGATTATGAGCAAATTCGCCGGTCACTGATGCATTCAGCACTTCAATAGTTTTTACGCCGAGGGCTTCCAGCAATGCCGGAACAGCAAATGCACCGCTGCTGTTGATGGCATCTACATAAATACTAAAATTCTTTTCTTTGATCGCCGCAACATCTACGAGTTCGTGTTGAAGAATGGCTTCAATATGTTTGCTGAGTGCAGTTTTATCTTTTGAGTAGCTGCCGAGTGCATCCACCGCTGCAAAACTAAAATCTTCTTGCTCGGCGAGGTTCAGAATGATACTTCCCGCTTCGGCACTGATGAATTCACCAAGGTGGTTGAGTAATTTAAGAGCATTCCATTCTTTTGGATTATGGCTTGCCGTGATGATGATGCCACCTGCAGCGTTTTCCTGGATCACGGCCATTTCCACAGTGGGCGTGGTGCTGAGACCGAGGTCGGTAACATCAAATCCTAGTCCTACCAAGGTATTGGCCACCAGCGCGCTCACCATTTTTCCGCTGATCCTGCCATCCCTGCCAATGATCAGCTTGCGGTTATCGCTTTGTTTCATCAGCCAGCTTCCATAGGCTGCAGTAAATTTTACAATATCTACCGGTGTAAGGTTCAATTGTGTGTTGCCACCAATGGTACCCCTAATTCCGGAAATGCTTTTTATCAATGCCATGTGCTTGGTTTGGGAGGTCAAAGATAACAAACTGCCCTTTGAAAACCGAAAACATCAGCGGCTAATGCAGTAACTTTGCCTCATGCAAAGCTCCTGGTTCAAATACTGGTTCAATTCACCCTATTACCATCAATTATATGTACATCGCGACGATGAGGAAGCGGCTGAGTTTATCGACAAGCTGATCGGCTTATTGAAACCCCGGCCGGGGAACAGCATGCTGGATGTGGCTTGTGGCAAAGGAAGGCATTCGATTCAACTGGCTGAAAAAGGTTTTGATGTTACCGGCATCGACCTTAGCGAAGAAAGTATTGCAGAGGCGCTGGAGTCTGAATCGGATACGCTTCATTTTTATACGCATGATATGCGGCTTCCTTTTTGGATCAATTATTTCAACTACGCATTTAATTTCTTTACCAGTTTCGGCTATTTTGATACCCTGCGTGAACATGATGATGCCATGCGTACCATTGCTCAATCGCTGAAACCCAATGGTGTTTTTGTACTCGATTATCTCAATGTGAAATATGCCGAATCGCATTTGCTTCCTAGTGCCGAAAGTACGGTGGGGGATACCCGCTTTTTAATCAGCAAATGGTACGACGAGGCGCATTTCTATAAAAAGATCGTGGTGGAAGATCCGCTGAAGCCCGAGCCCATTGTATACACAGAAAAAGTAGCTAAGTTTTCGCTGGATGATTTTAACCAGATGTTTGCCCGGCAGGGACTGGTAATAGAAATGGTATTCGGCGATTACAATTTTGCGGCCTACGATGTCAATTTATCACCCCGCTTACTCATGATCGCAAGAAAGAAGGAGCTGTAATAAACCCTTATCTGGCGATCGGGATGTATTTATTCTTTCTTATTTTGATCAGGAAGATCAGGAGCAAGGCAGTCAGCGCAAATATGGAAACAAGGATCAAGCCTTTGATATAAGGACTGCCATTATCAAATAGGATCCATCCTCCAGATAATTTTTTTGTTTTTTCATCTCCGTTCCTGTCGATGCTGATCTCCTTTATTTTTTTAATGCTGATCACGCCGTCTTTGATGCTGATGATGCTATATTGTTCTATCACGTATTTGATGGTAGGGTCCGTCATCACCTGTCCACCCAGCTTTTCCACCGACAGTGAATATTTCCCCTTTTCATCCATGGCCAAGATGGGGGTTTGATCGTTGCCCCTTTCGCTGGCATAATACCGAACCCCATTGCTGAGCTGCATAGTATCTGCTGGATCTGCTTGGTATCCCATTTTGTAGTAATACCCCTGATGAATGAAATAAAAATGGTAACCCGGGAATTTATCTAGGTTGGTGAATTCGAATTGTTTATTTACCTGGCCGGGTTCTACCACATCGGCCTTTGCCTGAACCGAACATAGCAGCAATACCAATGCGGCGAATAATATATTTTTCATTGGTTGATTTTGTATAAAAATAAACAATCTTATGCAGTGCTACAAGAATGAAATTGCCAGCTATAGCTTAATGATGATTATTGAGCAACATATACCGGGCGGTTTCATAGATCCCGGACGTGAGTCTGGATAAATGATTGCTGATGGAGTCTTTTTCTTTGGGGGTTAATGTTGGCAGTCCGCTACGCACCGGTACCAGTTCTTCTTTTTGGATGCGGATATTTTTTCTGAAAAAATAATCGTCATTCACGACGCCGATCCACCCCGGAGCATGATAGATGATGAATGCGGCATTTTCCTTCTTACTGGAATCCAGCAGGTCGCGGCCGAGCGTGCTGTTCAGATATGGCTGCTGGATCATACCGGCGATGGTTGGCAGGATATCGATCTGCGATACGGTTTCTTTTCTGAGCTGCGGCGTCAACAAAGAAGGAGCATAAAAAAGCAGGGGAATATGCTCATCGCTGAGCCGCTGTTCTGTCCAGGCATTTGGATAAATAGCCTCCGCATTGCCTTCCACTCCATGATCGCCGGTGAATACGAAAATGGTATTATCGAAATAACCAGATTGCTTAGCCGCATCTATGAACTTTTTATAACAGTAATCCGTATACGCAAAGGCGTTGAATTCATTCAATGATTCAAATCCGTATTTCTTTAATTCCTCATCGGGGATATTGCGGGGGATAAAATCCTTGTCTTCTTCGGGGATATTGAACGGACGATGGTTGTCGGCCGTTTGAATGATGGCAAAGAAGGGCTTTTGTTGCTTCGTCAATACCTGGTTGGCTTCCAGAAAAAGGTTCTTGTCGCTGATGCCCCATACATTCAGCTGAGCCGATGTATAACTGCCTTCTTCATGGATATGGATATCCTTGATATTGTTGATGAGGCCAGTGAAATTATTGAACTGACTTCTTCCTCCAATGAAATAGAATTTTTCGTATCCGTCGAAGTTGTTGATGATGGTGCGTTGATTTACCGATGCCTCATTGCGGGTGGCGAACTTAGATAACTGAACATCCGGAATGCCGGTGATGGTAGCAAATACACCCCTTGCCGTTCCGAAGGTAGGCGAGAAGCAACGTTCAAAAAATATACCCTTTTTACACATCTCATTGAAGTAAGGTGTGCTGTTCAGCGGGTTGCCACTCATGCTGCTTTTATACATGCTGAAACTTTCGCAGATCACCAGTACAATATTGGGCTGGCATTCAAGGGCCTTACTACCGGGAGAGATCAACCGCAAATATTTTTTCTGGGTGCTGTCATATTTTTTGATCTGCAAAAAATCGGCCATCAGTGGATAATAGGCCTTGGCCTCAGTATTGAAATCGGGATCCCTGAAACGCAGCGTAGTAAAAAAATTCTGCAAGGGGTTTAGGGCGAGGTTGCTTTTAAACTCATCGTTTAGACTGAAAGCCCTGAAAAAATCGAGTGGTTGCCAGGTTAAGAAACCATACAGGAACCAGGCCAATAATACGATAGCAGTCAGGTGCCATCTCCGGCGGTAGCTGAACCGATGGATATTCACATTCTTTTCAGTAACGTCTACATGTGTACGCCGGAACATCCAGATCATCATGAGCACGGCACCGACCAGTCCTACCAATATCCATAACACCGGATAGCTTTGCCAAACCATTTGCAGACTTTCACGTGGATCTTCGGCAAAGATCAGGGCATCGGCATTAAGGCGGGCATTGATATAAGCAAACTGCCCAAAATCGGCTCCGTAAAAGAACAAGACCAGCAGGGTTAATATACCCAGGTAAATGGTCCATATTTTTTTTGATCGTATGCTTGAAAAGGGGGAGAGGCGGGGAAAAAGAGACAACAGGGCGATCGGAATCAGGATCACTGCGATCCAGCGCAGGTCGTATTTCAATCCGAGCCAGAATGAAGGCCCCAGTTCCCAAACGCTGATCGACTTGGGTTTAAAAAATATCACGGTGGCGACCCTGAATGCAGTGAAAATGCATAAATAGATCAGGAATAGTTTCACTATCCATTGAATGGTTTTAGGAACGCGCCAGCGTATCAGCATATTGTAAAAGTTCTTAAGCCTGAATAGCGAAGATAATTAAAGATTGGCAGTGTGGTGGGGGATAGTTGGGTGGGGGTTGGAGGTTTAAAGTTTAAGGTTTAAGGCTTAAGGTTGTCGTTAATTCTCGCCCCCGTCTTGTCTCCTGACAAACGGGTGATTAGGGTCACTGTTAACTATCTAAATAGTGTGTCAATATTTTGAATACATCTTCTCCACCGTTATAGAATTTAGCTGAAGAATAATGATAATCCTCATTTTGTAAACATAACCCGGCTCTCAAAGGATTACTGTGTATGTAATCAAGCTTTTGATTAAAAACTGCACTAGATCTTAACTCAATACTGAGCGCCTCCCGTTTCCATACCTGATAATTCCTATCGCCTTTATTTACAATTAACGATACAAGTAATTCATGATTTGTTTTTTGTAAATATTCAAGTATTTGATGACTAGTATATTTCATGAAGGAAGATTGAATAGCTGATGGAGTATGACCTGAAAGCGCTTGCCAAATGATATGAATATGGTTACTCATTATCACAAAACTGTAGATAACAACCCTTTTTTCTTTTACCAAAAACCTTAAGCTATCAATTATTATTTCCTTACACTCATTATTGTTTAACAAGTGTTTCCATTTGTTAATGGTGGCCGTGTAAAATTGTGGCCAGAACTCAGGGTAGGACGATGTTTTCACATTTGAAATATACAGAATTTTCTGAAGAGCCGTTTGTCGGGAGACAAGACGGCGGCGTGCAAGATCATTGTGACGTTTGTCGGGAGACAAGACGACGGCATGCAGGATCATTGTGCCGTTTGTCGGGAGACAAGACGGCGGCGGAAAGTTTAAGGTTGGAGTTAATTCTTCTTCTTGTTATTCAGCAACAGGTATTTGGCCGTTTCATAATATGCATCGGTGAGCCTGCCCAGATAATTCTTGATGCTGTCGGTTTGTTTGCCGGGTATAGGCTGTTCGTTACCGGTAACAGAAACTAAGTCTGTTTTACCCGATTTCAGGTTCTTAACATAGTAGTACTGATCGCCCACGAGCCCGATCGTTTTTACATCATGGTCGATCACGAAGGCCATATGTTCAATGGGATTCTTGGATTTAAACTGAAGGGCAGGTATGGTATCGAACAGGTTCCTTCCGAAAGCAGAATTGACATGCGGTTGTTTGGCCAGCGCGGCAAGGGTAGGAAGGATGTCGACTTGCGAACATACTTCGTGTATGCGTAATGGTTGTATCCATTTTGGTGCATAGAACAACAGGGGTACATGCTCGCAGGTAAGTCCCTGTTCGGTCCAGCTTTTGGGGAATTGCTCCAGGGTACCCGAATACCGGATACCATGGTCGCCCACAAAAACAAAGATTGTATTTTGGTAATAATTTTCTTTTTTTGCCGCCTCCATAAAACTGCGATAACAGAAATCGGTATAGCGGAAAGCATTCATCTCATCATTGCTTTCAAAACCAAAACGCTTCAGTGAATCGGCCGGAAATTGAATGGGTTGAAAAGCTCCCTTGTCTTCATCCGGAATGGTATAGGGTCGGTGATTGTCGGCCGTTTGGATCACGGCAAAGAACGGCGTTGTTTGCTGCTTTAATATCTTATTTGATTCCAGAAAGAGGTTCTTATCACTGATGCCCCAAACATCTACTGTTTTGGCATGAAAATTTTCCCCTTCATATAATTTCAGGTCGCTGATATTATTGGTCAGCAATCCCCTGATATTGGCCCAGGTGGCACTTCCTCCCAGAAAATAGTATTTCTGGTAACCGGTAAAATCATTGATCAGGGTATGTTGGTTAACGGCATTGGGGTTGCGGCTGGCGGTACTCGGATTTTCCACATCCGGGATGCCGGTGAGGGTAGCCCAAACACCACGGGCGGTGCCATAGGCCGGGGTAAAACAGCGATCGAAGAAAGCCCCACTGTCGCATAAGGATTTGAAATAAGGAGTGGTGTTTAACGGGTTCGCATACATGCTGCTTTTGTAGGCGCTGAAACTTTCGCAGATCACCAGAACAATATTGGGTTTTCGCTGACTGCTATCCGGCCATTCAAAAGATCTGTTATAATTCAGTGTTGCGGTATCGGGTTGTTGTATTTCCAATGCGTCCACCATCAATGGATAGGCCGCCTTAACCTTATTAATATCGTAGCCGGAATTGCGGAAACTGAGTGTGCTTAAAAAACTCTGGAATGGATTAAGCGCCAGATTGGCTTTGAAATCATCGCTTAGCGAATAGGCATCGCTCCAGCGGAGCGGAAACTGGCCGGGTTTGTAGATGATCTTGCCAATGATACATTGTGCCATCAATAATACACAGCATATATACCAGATGATCTGAGCTTTTTTTGAAGCCGGTTCAATGGATTGATAATGGCGTAAAATCCTGCCAAATACAAATCTTGCCAGTATCAACAAGGCCACCATAAAAAGCAGGATCCTGATGACGGGGTAGGTTTGCCAAACCATATTGCCTGAAATGCCCGCATCCTGCAGGTAATTCAATACTGATGCATTCAGTCGTTGGTGCAAATAATCGAAATGATAGTAATCGGCTACATACATAAAAACAGTGAACAAAAAAGCCAGGGGCAGCAGGATATTCCAGAATTTTCGTGCCGTATTTTTTTTTATGGGATTGAAGAAGGGCAGGGCAGAAAGGATCAGCATGCTTAATCCGATGATGCATACTACGCGGGCATCAAATCTGAGTCCGAGTAGGAAGGCCGAGCCTGAAAAAGCTTTTCCGGGTGGGTTATACGACCAGAAGAATACAAATCTTGCAAGGGTCATCATGCCCAGCCAAATCACCATCACAGCAAATATCCAGCGCAATAGCCGTGGGAACTTGTTGAATAGGGGCATGCTAATTTTAATTTAATCTTGAGCTAAATTAGTTTAATTATTTTTGGGTGATCGCATTTTAACACTCATATTACATTTGATGCAACAACTGCTTACCTACGACAGGCAATTATTCCGGATCATCAACAGCGATTGGCATAATCCATTTTTTACCTGGCTGATGCCCTGGTTGCGTAATTCAAATGTTTGGGTGCCCTTGTATCTTTTTTTGATGCTGGTGGTGCTGATCAATTATAAAAAAACCGGTTGGTGGTGGCTAGCCTTTGCTGCCGGCACCGTGATCCTTACTGATTTCGTGAGCAGTTCCATCATCAAAGAAAATATTTGGCGGCTGCGGCCATGCAATAATCCTGATTATGCATCCTGGATAAATGTACTGGTAGGGTACCGGCCACAGAGTTCGAGCTTTACATCCTCCCATGCAGCCAATCATTTCGGACTCGCCACATTCTTATATCTTACCCTGCGGAAAAGGTTCGGTAAATGGCCCCTGGTCTTCTTTTTATGGGCTTTTAGCATTTCTTTTGCCCAGGTATATGTGGGGGTGCATTATCCGCTCGATATTGTTGGGGGCACCATGATTGGAATACTTATCGGATATTTGTCGGGCAGATCGTTTAACAGCAACTACGGTTTAGCCTGAAACTATGGTAGAAGTCTTAATATTATTCCTGCTTATCATCATCAATGGCTTGCTCGTGATGAGCGAGATCGCCTTGGTGAGCGCCCGTAAAGCCCGGCTCGAAAGCCTTGCCAATAAAGGCGATGAAAAGGCAAGAGTAGCCCTGGCCCTTGCCGAGAAGCCCGAAAAATTCTTATCCACCGCACAGATCTTCATCACCCTGATCGCCATCTTAACGGGTGTGTACTCGGGAGAAAAATTCAGCGGCCATATCCAGCCCTTTGTAGAGCGGTTCGAAATGTTCAGGCCTTATGCCAAAACCATCTCTACCGTAATGATCGTGATCATCGTTACTTTTCTTTCCATCATCATTGGTGAACTCATTCCCAAAAGACTGGGTATGTTGCGTGCCGAAAAAATTGCCAGACAGGTTGCTGGTCCCATGAATTTTTTATCCATGGCCACCTATCCCATCGTTTGGTTATTGTCGGCCATCTCTAACCTGGTGTTCAAAGTATTTAATATTAAAAAGGCTACCGACAGCGCTGTTACAGAAGAAGAGATCAAGGCTATGATCACAGAAGGAAGCGAATATGGTACCATTGAGGAAGAAGAAAAAGAGATCATTGAGCGGGTGTTTCATTTGGGCGACCGGCATATTACATCCCTGATGACACACCGTACCGATATTGAATGGCTGAATATGAATGATACGGTGCAACAGGTGAAGGATAAATTCTCTACCATCATCTATTCCAGTTATCCTGTATGCGAAGACACGGTTGATGATATCAAGGGTATCGTTCATGTTAAAGACCTGCTCAAAGCGGCTCCGCATCTATTGCTGAAAGACCTGGTGAAGCCGGCTTTATTTGTACCTGAAAATAATTCTGCTTATAAACTGCTCGAAAAATTCAAGGAGACCAAGATCCATAGTTGCTTTATTGTGAATGAATATGGAACGCTGGAAGGAATGGTTACCTTAAATGATATACTGGAAGCGATCGTGGGGGATGTTCCGCAAACGGGTCAGGATGAATATGAGATCATTGCAAGGGCCGATGGAACTTATCTGGTAGATGCACAGATACCCTTCTTTGATTTTTTGAATCGGTTTGAAAAAGAGAACTGGGCCAATGCCGACGATCATGATTTTGATACCCTGGCAGGATTTGTATTGCATGAACTGGAACATATTCCGGCCACCGGCGAAACATTTGAATGGCGGGGATTTCAATTTGAAGTGATCGATATGGACGGGCAGCGGATCGATAAATTACTGGTGAACATTTCCTCCTCGATCAAAGACGGGATGGATGATTCGGAATAAATGCTGCGCTAAAATTCAAAAACTGCTTTTTCATCCGGATTGATCAGCCTTGTACTTTTCCTGTTCCCATTCACGATCACATGTATAATACTCATCTGTTCGTTTTTATAATCGTATAGGATATTATCCGTGATCTCTATTTTTTTTACCACAACCACATTGTTCACCTGGAAAAAACTCATGATGCCTTCTTCCTGTTGTTCATAACCCAGGAATTGCATGACAACGGGTTTGCCCTCCAGTTTGATCGAGAAATGTTTTTGGATATACTCATTCACCAGTTTGTTCATGGCGGCTTTATCCTTTGGCTGAAGCAGGTCTACCACGCCATGATAATTTTGTCTGAGTGAGGTCTCAAAATCATTGGTAAAGATCTTACAACTGATCTCCAGGGTCTTGTCTTTGGCGTTGTGTTCAATTTCGGTAACACTCATGTATATCGGATGTTTGGCATCTCCTCCCAAACCAACCATCATGCCGGCCACGCAAATCCATTTGATCAATATTGATATCATAAAAAAGAGTTGAAAAAAAATCGTTTCTTTATAACCACTACAAAACTAATCTAAACAATCAATTACCCATCGTGTAATGGAGGATTTACAATTTTATTTTGAAATGGGATGGCAGCACATCATGGCGCTTGTTGCGCTAGACCATCTGCTATTCATTTTAGTGTTGACAGCCATCTACCGATTAAATAACTGGAAGCAGGTACTGGTTCTTGTCACTGCTTTTACCATCGGACATTCACTCACCCTCGCACTTAGTGTGTATGAACTCATCAGGGTGAACAGCCGTTTGGTAGAGTTCCTGATCCCTTGCACCATCATCGCTACGGCCTTTTTTAATGCTGTCCAAAGTTTGGATTCCGGAAAAAAATTACGCCTCAATTATTTTCTTGCCTTATTCTTTGGGTTGATCCATGGTCTTGGATTTGCCAATGCCATTCGCTTCATGCTGGCCAGTGACCAACATATTGGCTGGGCATTGTTTGGTTTCAACCTGGGGTTGGAAGCCGGGCAGATCGTGGTGGTGACGGGTATTTTAATGGTCTGCTACATCGTAGTAGACAAAGCGGCGATTGCACAAAAATGGTGGGTAAGGATATTAAGTTCTGTATCTGCCATGATGGCGATCTGGATGGCCATTCAGCGATGGCCATGGTAAGCGGGTAACCACTCATCATATTTCTGATCGATCATTTTGCTGCCAAGGGCATTTCACTTAAATTTATTGCAACAAAACAACTTCTACATGAGAAAGACGATCATCTTCCTATGTCTATCCGCTATACTCGGCAACGTTAGCGCACAGGATATAAAGAACAATCCCGGAAGCAATCATGGTAACCGCTTTGAACAGTTGGGAACCATCCTGCCCACCCCCAATGAGTTCCGAACAGCCAGTGGGGCACCCGGACCTAAATACTGGCAGCAGCGTTGTGATTATGATATCACTTGCGAACTGAATGAAACCAGTCGCAGGCTCGATGGAAAAGAAA
>CAIRHQ010000161.1 GCA_903878475.1 uncultured Bacteroidota bacterium
AAAATGAAAAATGAAAAATGGTTTCATATACCACAAGTTTCACAAAATGAAATCACCTAAATTTGCGCCCATGCAACAAATAGAATTATTAAAATCGAAGATCCACCGGGTAAAAGTTACCGATGCCAATTTGGAGTATGTAGGCAGTATCACCATCGACGAAGACCTGATGGATGCAGCCAATATTATTGAGTATGAAAAAGTGCAGGTAGTGAATAATAACAATGGTGAAAGACTGGAGACCTATGTTATAAAAGGGGAAAGAGGAACCGGTACTATTTGTTTAAACGGAGCGGCTGCCAGGAAGGTACAAAAAGGAGATATCCTGATCATTGTAAGTTATATTCAGATCGATCTGGCATCTGCAAAAACATTTAAGCCCACGATTATTTTTCCTGATGGGGAGAATAAGATTTAAGGATAATATTTTTTCTCGCTTAATTGACTTGAGTCTTTTTTTTCGCAGTCATGGTTCCTGTCTCCCCGAACGATGAATTAAAATTATTCTACGGCAAACCAATCAACCAGTAACTGCTGTCCCCAGCCGGTAATGGAATCAGTTCTTTGTACATTCAATGTTACAGATGTTGAGGATATGGAACGCACGGATACAGAAAAAGCATCATTAAAGCTGGAGGCTGGTTCATTGCGAGCTGTAGCAAATACCTTGGGAGTTCCTGATGCAAAAGCTACTGGAAAAAAAATAGTGATTGATTTTTGAGCTGTGGCACAGGAGCCTACAGTTGCCGAGCCACTCTGCATTTTTGTAAATACGGTTCCGTTGCTTACCTGTAATCCTTTGGTAACTGTGGTTCCGTTTCCCTTCATTCTTACATTCTCTGTAAAGGAGCCACTGCTGCCATAGCCAAAAGCAATATCATTACTTGCATCCAATGTGTAAACCTGCAACAAGGATGCTTGAATACCCAATCCATAATGACTACTGCCATTACCCCAAAGCGAAATCTTATCCCCCACTGTGGAGGCAAAATTAAGCGGTACAGTTGGGCTCGTTTCGCCTATGCCCACATTTCCGCTATTGGAAATACACATACGGTTATTAAAGGAGGTATAAAAATCAAGGCCCCATAGATTTGCTCCTGAGGTTCGATTACTACCAATAGTTTCGCCAGTACCGGCACTGCCAAACTGCAAGCTGTTTTGATAGGTACCATTGTTGCTGGAAGAATTATCAACATTAATATCATTTTTTACTGTAAGCATATATGCCGGCGTAGTGGTACCAATACCTACATTACCATTTTGAAGAACCGTCATTGCATTGTTGCGGGCATTTTCAGCAGTACCATTACCAATCTGAAAAAGGCGGTTTAACGAATTTATGTTTCCAGGACTGGCTGCATTTGTACTGTCATTGTAAAGGCCTATTGCTAATCCAGCGTACGATTTGGATTTTGTAAAATACCCACTTGCTGTACTAATAGATCCGCTGGCAATTGACCCCCACCCCATTGCTAAACTGTTACGCCCGCTGGCAATTGAAAATTGACCCATTGATGTACTATAATCACCACTGGCAGTAGTATATGTACCTATTGTTGTACTGGAATACCCACTGGAGATTGAATAAAGCCCCATTGCTAAACTAACAGTTCCACTGGCGGTATTGGCGAAACCCAATGCTGTGCTGTACCCGCCACTGGCCGTATCATATCTTCCCATTGCAATGCTGGAAAAACCACTAGCTATTGTATTATAACCCGTTGCAAATGAATAATTGCCAATATTGACATCATCCCAATGGGTACCATCAACGGCACCAGATCGAAATGCAGCTTTTGCCGGTATCCACATCATTCTGGTACCTGCACCGCTAACTGGCGTGGCGCCAATAGTGCTGTCAAATAATACAGCCCCACCTTTTACCTGAAATAAACTTTGTGCATTGCTGGTTCCT
>CAIRHQ010000162.1 GCA_903878475.1 uncultured Bacteroidota bacterium
CCCGATCTGTATTTCAACTCCACCATGGGTACTAACAAATTGTACCTGAATGAAGGGAATTTTCATTTTAAAGATATTACCCTAACGGCGGGGGTTAGTGGCGGAGCGGGTATCAAGACCGGGGTAAATATTTTCGACATCAATAATGACGGTTATCCCGATATCCTTATCTGCAAATCGGGACCCGGACCTTCAGCCCTTCGGAAAAAGATACTGTACATCAATAACCACGACCTGACCTTTACCGACCGGGCAAAAGAATACGGACTCGATGATGACAGTCATAGTTCGCAGGGATATTTTCTCGACTACGACAAAGACGGTGATATGGACCTGTTCTTTGTGAACCAGCTCAGTGATTTCAACAGCTCCATGGCCATTCAGGCAAAAATGGTAAACGGGAAAATGGTTTACATTGAAGACAGCGCAACCGTTGGGGTAAGCAATCGTTTATATGAGAACCGAAATGGGAAGTTTGTAGACGTAACTGCAAAGGCCGGACTCATCTCACATAATTTCGGACTCAGTGCTTCTGTGTTCGATTTCAACAACGATGGCTGGCCCGATATTTATGTGGCCAATGATTTCAATAAACCCGATAATGTATATATCAATGATCATAATGGTCATTTTACCGATAAGCTGGGCAGCTATTTCAGCCATATCCCCTTTTTCAGTATGGGCACCGATATCAACGATATCAACAATGATGGACTGGAAGACCTCATCTCCCTGGATATGTCGAGCGAAGATCCTGTTCGGCAAAAACAATTGTTCTCTTTGAATGTGAATTACGACAGGTTTCACTTACTCACGCGATTCAACCTGTTTTACCAGTATCCGCACAACTGTCTGCAATTGAATAATGGCAATGGCACATTCAGTGAAATGGCCTTCCATTCAGGAGTGGCTCAAACCGACTGGAGTTGGGCACCCCTTATCGCCGATTATGATAATGACGGATGGAAAGACATGTATATCACCAACGGACTGTTGCGCGATATCACCGACTGGGACTATAAAGAATTTGTATTGGATTCGGTGAAGAACCTGATGAGCAAGGGGCAGGCAGTAAGTTTGAGCGAATGGTTCAAACAGATCCCCTCTTCAAAGATCAAGAATTATTTTTTCCATAATAACGGATCCCTGCAATTTGATAATTACAGCAGCACCTGGACCGATGCCCCGGCTTCTTTTTCTAACGGTGCCGCCTATGTGGATCTTGACAATGACGGTGATCTTGACCTTGTGGTAAATAATGTACAGGATGAAGCCTTTATCCTCAAGAACAACAGCAACGAAAACCCCGATCATCATTTCCTGCGGTTCCGTTTCTTTAAAAATAAAAATTCTGCCGAAGAAGTATATGGCACCCGGGTAACGCTTACTAATAATGAAGGCAAGTTACAAACCCAGCATTACGATCCCCAGCGCGGATTCCTGAGTACCATGGAGCATGTATTGCATTTTGGATTGGGCGCCGATAAAGAAGTAACAAAGGCAGAGATACAATTCCCCTCGGGTAAAAAAATTATTCTTAATCATGTTCCCGCCGATCAGGTATTGGATCTGTATGAATCCGATGCGCAAACCGATCCGGTAAAAAAAGAAACAGCTCCAGCTTTATTCACCGATATCAGCAACCAGAATGGTTTCAGGTATACCCATGTGGAGAATGAATACATTGATTTTAAAAGAGAGCCCCTGCTACCGTATCAGTATAGCCGCAAAGGACCTTACTATGCCATGGGCGATGTGAATGGCGATAAACGTGCCGACATCTATATTGGAGGCGCAGCAGGCATTGCCGGAAAAATAATGCTGCAACAAGCAGATGGAAAATTTACAGAAAGCAATCAGGCGGCCTTTATCAAAGACAAAGCGCAGGAAGATAATGGTGCGGTGTTTTTTGATGCCGACGGAGATGGCGATCTTGATCTTTATGTGGTTAGCGGTGGCGGAGAATTTGAAGCAGGCAGTAATTTATACCAGGATCGTTTATACCTCAACGATGGAAGAGGAAATTTCACCCGTTCCCCCAATGCCTTACCCAAAGAAAGCTTTAATGGCTCATGTGTAATCGCCCTCGATTTCGACGGAGATGGTGATATGGACCTCTTCGTAGGAGGAGGCACCACACCGGGAAGATTTCCCCAGCACGACAATTGTATCCTGTTGCAAAATAATAAGGGACAGTTTACAGATCTAACAGAAACGGTAGCGCCCAATTTAAACAAGCAGGTAGGTATTGTGAATGCAGCCAGCTGGGCCGATATCAATGGCAACAAAGAACCCCAGTTGATACTGGCCGGAGAATGGATGCCCATCAGTTTGTTTGCTATGCAAGAAGGCAAGCTGATCAAGCAGAATGCTAACGTTACCGTACAAACGCCATTGACCCCCCGCACCGATACCCTGGTAAAACTGGATGCGCTAACCGGATGGTGGAATACGGTGGTTGCGGAAGACATAGATCATGATGGCGACCTCGACCTTATTGTAGGCAATCGGGGTACCAATTCAAGGATCAGTTGTGATATTAACCAGCCCTGTACCATTTATGCAAAGGATTTTGATAACAACGGCAGCTATGATGCCGTGCTGGGTTATTACAACCGGGGTAAATGTTATCCCATGTATAGTCGCGACCAGCTGATCGACCAGATGTCATTCTTCCGGAAAAGATATTATCGGTATCACCAGTATGCCGGACAAACACTGGATGAACTGTTCAGCCCTGAACAAAAAAAGGGGATGGATATTTTTACTACGGGTTGCTTTGAATCGGGGGTGCTGATCAATAACGGAGATGGCAGTTACCATTTCATCGCTTTCCCGGAACGGGCTCAGTTATCTACCATCAATGATATGGTAGTAGATGATATTGACGGAGATGGCATCAAGGATATTGTAGTATGCGGCAACAGCTATGATGCTGATGTAGCCACCGGCAATTATGATGCTACGGCTGCCTTGTTCTTAAAAGGAGATGGAAAAGGATATTTTACGGCATGGCTTCCCGGCTTTGCAGGATTGAATATACGTGGAGAAGCGAGAAAGCTGGTGTACCTGAAGAGCAATGTTGGCAGATCGTTAATCTTTTTAAAGAACAGTGCCGCAGCGCAGATATTTTCGCTTAAAAAATAATTTAGTTTTCATTTTACTTTATACTCAACTAGCTGCTGACCCCCGAAATATTTCGGGGGTTTATTTTTCTGATCTGTTAAAAAAAATTAAAAACCAGCATTCCCTTTAAACCCCGTTCTGCAGGTGAAGTCTATTATACATAACCAATTGATTTACTTTTAAAATTTCTTGTTATGAAAAAAGATATACCCCTGGAGATCTCTAAAACAGAAGCCATCGTATTTATACTATTGTTATGCTGGATAATTGCTTCGTGCTTTGTGCCATTACCAGAAGTAAATTCACTGGGAAGTTAAGGTTCGGCTATACTATATATACCCTTCCAGCGCCGGTCTTTGTATAAAGGCCGGCTTTTTACACAATAATCAGAACGGGCAGCCGTTTCCTAATACTCAATGTTATTACTATGGAAAGACCAAGATCATCCAACAATCATCAGCATGTGCTTGTACAGGTAGTTCGGAGTTTTTTTGAAAAGCTCAGGCAGAATCCTGAATGTTACCCTATCCGCTTTTATAAGAAGAGTCGCCGGTTCAGGAGACACACGCATGCCCCGCTTGTAAAATAAGCAGGCGACCCTCGGAATTTACCGAACCTAAAAATCAGCAAAAGCACGCTTGTATTTAGTTACAGGCTTGTATATTTTTAAAGTTCCAAAATCCGATGTTATGCAAAAGAATGCTACAAAAACCAATTTCCTAAGCGCTTTTTTCAGCGCAATGGCCCAGGCCTTACGGTCTCTTTTCCAATCCAGCGACAACAGGGAATTTAACAGGCTGAAAGATTTTATCACGTCTTAGATAGGAATGAACGACAGCAGCATACAGTCTTGCCCCCGGCATTGATCCTTGCATGCACATTCCGTTCAATTAACTGAACAGGTATTCCACATCTGATTTGGTGAGTGCTTTTACAAAGCTGGCATCGTCGGCGATCAGTTCGCTGGCCAGTTTCTTTTTCTTTTCCTGCAGTTGCAGAATTTTATCTTCAATGGTATCGATACAGATCATGCGGTAGGCGAAAATATTTTTCGTTTGTCCGATACGGTGCGTACGGTCAATGGCCTGTTGTTCTACGGCCGGGTTCCACCAGGGGTCAACGATATATACATAATCCGCGGCGGTAAGGTTCAACCCCACACCACCTGCTTTTAGTGAGATCAGGAACACGCGACACTCATCGTTATTCTGAAAATTTTGGATCGCTTTTTCCCGGTCAGTAGCCGAAGTGCTTCCATCAAAATATTCGAACGGAACTTCCTGTTCCTTTAGTTTTCCTTTGATGAGCGCCAGTATGCCCAGGAACTGAGAAAAGATCAAGGCTTTATGGTCGCCGATATTTTCAGATATCTCGCGGGCCAGTTCATCCAGTTTGATGGAATGGTTGGGATATTTTTCTTCTTCATTCAATATTGAAGGGCTATCGCAGATCTGGCGCAGTTTCATCAATCCCTGCAAAATGGTCAATTGAGATTTATCAATGCCCTGCTGATCAATGGTGCCCAGGATCTTGTCGCGGTAGCTGTTCCGATATGCATCATAGATCTTGCGCTGTTCTTTTTCCATTTCGCAGAACAAGATGGTTTCTGTTTTCTCCGGAAGGTCTTTGGCCACCTGTTCCTTGGTACGGCGCAGGATAAAAGGAAATAATAATTTCCGGAGATGTTCTTTCTGTTCCTGTTCACCAAATTTATCGATCGGCGTAGCAAATTCATTCCGGAAGAAATCCATGGTACCCAATAAACCGGGGTTCAGGAAATTCATCTGGGCAAAGATGTCGAAGGTATTATTCTGCAAGGGTGTACCACTCATGCAAAGCCTATTCTTGGCATTCATCAAACAGGCCGCACGGGTAACTTTTGAGGAAGGATTTTTGATGGCCTGACTTTCATCCAAAATAATATAATCGAAATGTATCTTCAATAATACCTGTATATCTGAACGCAGAGTGCCATAGGTTGTAATCAGGATATCGTGCTTCTGCAGTTCTTCAATATTACGACTACGCGTACTTCCATGGTGGATATGCCAGCCCAGGGAAGGCGTGAATTTCTCTACTTCATTCCTCCAGTTATAGATCAGGGTGGTAGGACAAACCACGATCGCTTTTAATGTACCATTGATCGATTTATAATATTGCAGCATGGTGAGGGCCTGAACGGTCTTACCCAAACCCATATCATCGGCCAGGATACCGCCCCAGCCCACATCATTGAGGTAGCTGAGCCATTGGTAACCCGAGGTTTGATAGGGCCGCAGGATCGGCTGTAGTTCGATCGGCGCTTCAATTTCCGGAATATGTTTGAACTCACGAAGGCGTTCAAATTTTTCATCCAGTTCAAAGCTCAATTCTTTTTCATCGCGGTTCTCATAGAGCTCGTCGATCACGCTCATATGGTATTTCGATAAGCGCAGCTGGTTATTCCTTCCGTCGCCCACTTTAAAGAGCAGCGAATATCGTTTCAGCCATTCATCGGGCAGGATACCCAGGGTGCCATCGGTGAGCTGAACAAAGGATTGCTTGTTGAGTAAGGCGCGTTTAATATCGTCTATCCCTACCCGTTGATCTCCAAATTCAATTTCCACTTTGGCATCAAACCAGTCCATACCACTGCTCACATGAATATGGGTATTGGGCCTGGCCGTATTGAAACGGAAATTGCGAAGGGCTTCAAAACCATATACCGGAATCTTCATATCCTTCATGGCATCTACGAACAGGAAGAACCAGTTGTTGCGGAGCACATCGGTACCTTTCAGCACCAGGCTATTGTTGCCGGGTGGCCGCACGAACAGCGAATGCAATCCTTCCAGTTTTTGAATAAACGCTTCTTCTGCTTCCTTATTCCGGGTTACCACCAGAATCTTATCTCCATCCGGTATGATGATATTTTCGCGGTCGCTGGCCTTGGTCTCAAATCCTTTGTAGGTAAAGATGGGCTGAAACACCAGGTAGTCGCCCTTTTCAAGCAGTTGCAATTTTACTTCGGGGGTACCACTTTTCACTTCCTTGATCAGGTTCTTATCAAATTCCACCTGATATTCTTTGGTAAGTGGAAGGATCACCTGTTGCATTTTCTCGGCCCAGTTTTCTTTGCTGAGCAGGATATTTCCGTCTTTCAAGAATTTTTCTGCCTGCAGAATATCATCTGATTTCTGCCAGAGATACAACACATGGTCGTAGAGGAACACGAGGCTACTATGACATTCATTATCGCTGAACGGTACCACATCCCCATTGATCTTCACCATGCAGGCGATCTCAAAATGGTTATTCTTTGCCAGCACTTTAAACACGGGTGCCACAAAATGATCGCTCAGTTCTATCTCAACCAGCTTCTCGGTTTTAAATGTTTTTTTCTCGGGCAAGGAAAAAACAAAATGATTGGCGGCCTGTTCTTCAAATAATTTTTTGAGTTTGGGTTGCAGGTATTCGGCGATCAGCGCCTTGGTTTCTTCGGGAAGATCGTCGCCATCGGTATGGATAATATTTTCCCAGATGCCACTGAAGGGTGAATTGCGATCAAGGTATTTGTTCACCTCCATGCTTTGCAACTTACGTACCTGTTGCAGCAATTGCTTATCCTCTTCACTGAACAATTCGGCATTTACAAATTTAGCCAGATCCAATTTTTCTGTTTTGCCCATGTATTTCTTCTGGTCCTCATCTGCTTCGCCCTGGATGGCATCAAGATTGAAATAGGGGTACATATTCGCGTTGAAATTGAATACCAATCCCAATTTTTTTGTAGGCAGTATGGTTGGAACTTCTTCTTTTTCAGGCAGGTCGGGCAATACAAAGGCCTCCATCGGGCGGCTGATACCGGTACCGGGTGCCACACGTTTGATGGAAGGATCGAGTAGTTTCATAAATGGCTTGCCATCTTTGTAGCTGAACTCAAATTTTCCTTGCAGGTCATCATCGAGACTGTATCCATAGATCTGCAGCAGTTTGTTCTTCTCCTTATCCCAGTTGCGGATCGAATCAAAATAATAAGGCCCATAGGAATTCAGCAGCTGCAGAAAAAGCAGGGCCTTGTGTTCGCAAAGCGGATGTTCTGTTTCATTGCATTTGCAGGAAGTATCAAAATTTCGTTCGTCATTTTTCTGGATCACCAGCGGGTACACTTCACCGTCATAGGTAAGTTCGGCTTCCACTCGTTCGTCAACAGCTTTTAAGATATTGGCCTTGGTGGTACGCAGGATATTCTCTGCTTCGGCGTAAATACCGGGAGAAGATAATAGTTTGATCATCTTCAGTTCAATATGTTTCATCTTGGCCACCGTATGCCGCTGGCTGTATTGCATATTGGTATTGCCCAACATGTTCTTGTCCATCATTTCCTGCAGACGCAGAAAGGCTGCGGCTTCATGGCGACAAATATCGCCGAGGTTATACGGACAGGTACAGCGTACACTGATCGTTTTTACGTCGGAATATTTTTGAATATATACTTTGTAAAACGTGCTATAGCTATCATCTTTCACACGGAATACCACACTGCCCATCAACTGGTCATGCTCTACCAACTCTACAAAACCAAGTGAATTGATGCGTTTACCCCTACGGATCACTTCATCAGACCCGTTGTTGTACACGTATTTAATAAGATGCGATAATGCCAATTGCGTATATGATTTAGAATAGTTCCCCGATCAGGCCATTCAGAAAAGGCCAATTTGCAAAAGTAAAGGAAAATAACTGAGGCTAGCCTTGTTCAAGGAAAGTTTGTGGAGAAAAATATGTTAAAGCGCAGGCAAGAAAAGCGGTTCTATTCACCAACATCAACAGGCTGTCATCGGGCAACCAGTTTCCCTTCTTCATATACCACCAATACATTGGCCTGGTCTTCGGTAAGGCAATAGGCGATATCCTTTTCTAATCCGAAGGAAGATAATCGTTGGTAATGGGAGATATTTTTATCTTTTACATATTGATAAAGATCGGGACTGGCTTCCAGGTATAAACTTTCGGCGATCAGGGAGGAATCGCATGTAATGGAAAAATGCGATTTGATGCGATTGATCACGGCGCCGGCGAAAAGGCTGTCTTCTATATTCACTTTATCCTTCCAGGCAGCACATCCCAGTACTACCGGTTTTTTTTGGGCCACTAAAAAATCACAAACAGCCGACAGGTTGGCAAAGGAACCGGCAATGATGCTGTGGGCATTGTTGTTGAGTGCCATCTGCAATAGTTTGGTACCATTGGTGGTGGTAAGCACTAGGGTTTTACCCTCAATGAATTCTTTGGGATACTCAAAAGGAGAATTTCCGTATGCCAATCCTTCAGCAACCTGCCCGTCTCGCTCTCCTGCGGTAATGCTGTCGATCTGTTTACCCAAACGAATGCAATCGCTCACGCTATCCACCGGGATCACCGACTTGGCGCCATTATACAAAGCAGTTACGATGGTAGATGTAGCCCTGAACACATCAATGATCACTACCGTACTGCTGCTCAGGTCGTACAGGTGTAATAAGGCGGGCGACAAACAAGTAAATAAAGCTGGTTTTTTTGTTTCCATTCAACAACGTTTAATCCAATATCGCTTTCCACTTTTCGGTTTCGGCGTATTCTTTAATTAGGGCATTTCTATTAACTATAAATTTTTCAAGATAATGGGTCAGGTAAAAGCCATTGAACAATTTTCCGAGGATACCATAGGGTGATTCAAAATCGATCAGATCGATCATGATGGTTCCATTATCGGCCGATTTAAAATGATGTTCGTGTCGGTAACTTTTAAAATCGCCATGCAACATGATATCGGTAAACTGGTCCGGACTCACCATATCGGTTATACGCGAAGTGAACCGTCTTGTTTTATAAAAATGTTTGGCCTGCCAGGTTACCGTTTCATTGTTGTTGATCAACCCTGCAGTGATCCCTGCCACAGCCTGTTCATTGGTTTCCACAGCAGCAAGCTTATGCAAACTGATGCTGCGGCTCAGGTCGAATACCCTTTGAATGGGGGCAACGATGAAGGAGGTTAAATGAATCCGGGGCATAGGCGATCCTGTTTTACCATTAGGCAAAGGGCATTTTAACCACTTTGGCTTTGATGGCCGTATTGCGGATATTGATAAAGATCTCGGATCCGATGGCGGAGAATTCCTTGTTCACATATCCCATGCCGATCGCTTTTCCAAGGGTAGGCGATTGGGTTCCCGAAGTTACTTTTCCGATCGTGTTGCCGGATGCATCCTGAATGGCATGGTCGTGCCGGGCGATCCCTTTATCCACCATTTCAAATCCTACTAGTTTTTTTGATACACCAGCAGCCTTCTGATTTTCAAAATAAGCACGGTTGGTAAAATCTTTGCTGAATTTGGTGATCCATCCCAATCCTGCTTCCAGGGGTGAAGTGGTATCATCAATATCATTACCATATAAACAGAATCCCATTTCCAATCGCAGGGTATCCCTTGCACCTAAGCCAATGGGCTTAATGCCTTGTGCGGCCCCGGCAGCAAAAATGGCATCCCATATTTTTTCGGAAGCGCCGTCCTTGTCCTCAAAATAGATCTCTACTCCACCGGCACCGGTATATCCGGTAGCACTGATCAGTACATGTTCCACTCCGGCAAATGTTCCTTTGGTGAACGTATAATATTTTAAATTCAGGATATCCATATCCGTTAGTGGCTGTAAAATCTTACAGGCATTAGGACCCTGGATGGCGAGTAAACTTGTTTTTTCAGAGATATTGTGCATCTCCACCCCTTTATCATTAAAGCTGCTGATCCAGTTCCAGTCCTTTTCAATATTGCTGGCATTCACCACTAACATATATACTTTATTTGCTTCCACGCAATAGACCAGCAGGTCATCCACAATACCACCATCCTTATTGGGCAGGCAGCTGTATTGCGCCTGTCCGTCACTGAGCTTTGATGCATCATTGGTAGTTACCCGTTGGATCAGGTCGAGCGCATGTTCTCCCTTCAGGATGAATTCGCCCATATGGCTTACATCAAAAACGCCGGCATTGTTGCGCACGGCGGCGTGTTCGTCATTGATCCCGCTATAAGAAATGGGCATATTATAACCGGCAAACTCAGCCATTTTTGCACCCAGTGCAATATGTTTGGCAGTAAACGCTGTATTTTTCATGGTTCAGTTATTAAATTAAATAATAAACTGCCGCAAAAGTAAAATAAAAATGGCGGCACGCCTAAAAAAGAAGTCCTGCCATTGCTGACAGGACCTTGTTGGTTTCAACTTCAACTCAACTATTGAAACGCGTTTAATTCATATTTAAAATCGGATTGAATACTGGAAGGTTATACGCGGCCAGGGGAAGCGGGTCGTTATTCTCATTCAGTTTATCAAGTTGTTTGTTAATTTTATCACTGGCTTTTTGCAGCGAGTCTTTCAAACGTTGCTTTTCCTGTTCTTGTTTTTGTTTCAGTGAATCAACCCGGGTAGGTGCCGAGGAATTATTGTCGTAACGATATGCATTTTCGTCTACAGTAATACCATTCCTATCCATAGTTACTTTGGTATTGCCATCCCGCACCTGGATCTTTCCATTGTTTATCCTTTGCTTTCTTTCTTTATTTCCATCTGCAGGGTAACCATCCAGGGTATACAATCCATCCGCTTTCATGATATAATCTTCGTCCTCATCCCATCCATGTTCGGCATCATCCACTTCAATATTAAAGTTCCAGTCGTTGCTGTTCCAGGGACCATTAAAATGTATGTTCTGTCCCCATCCAACATTCCTGTTCACCCTGATCTGTTTGCCCACCGGTACATAAACGGTAAGCACTATACGCTGATTACGGAATTTGTCGGTACGGGTAATGGGAATGCCTTTATCGAGCAGTAAGAGCGAATCTTTTTGCTCTACATTATATTCCATCAGTCGGGCCAGGGTATCGGCTGCATGGCGTGTTCTGCCATTCACCATTTTAACCATGGTTACGCGGAAACTATCGTTGGAAGATTTCACGATCACCACTTCTACATTTTTCAGGTAGGCGGTATCTTCTTCCATGCCTTCAAATGGTTCTAACCTGAACCAGTTGTAGCGATAATATTTTTTCAGAGAAGAGACAGATGTAAGTTCCAGCTTATTCACTTTCGGATTGCTAAGGCTGATCTCTTGTTCATTGATGGTATTAGTTGCCTTGAAGTCGCGACTAACCGAACTCAACAACATGATAAAACATACCCAGCCAATTACCCAAAGACTACCGAAGCTGAGGCGGATCATGCGACTATGCGCTTTTGCTTTCACCAGTTTACGAATGATCCAGGTAATGATTCCGATCACGGGAATACCAATGAAGAATAAGAGGGTACCCCAGGCATAAACATTCTGCCATCCGTCGGCCACCAGAAAATCTTTCAGTGGGAAAACGGTGATGGAGAAAACAGCCAGTGTGAACATGGCAACTACCAGGGCGAATCCTACCACGCCAACGATGAAATAAGCAAATATTTTTAATAGAAATACTATGATATCACCCAAGGAGCGACTGCTTCTGCGTGCTACATTTCCGGCTTCTGATGCAATTACTTTAGAAGTATCACCTACTACAGTTGTGGCTTCTTTACCAAATTTCTGAGCTCTTTGCTGAACGCCTTTGATTTCTTCCATCACTGAATTCTTGATGGTATTCATATCTACGCGTTCGCCTTTCATCTCCAGCTTTTCGGTAGTGGTAAACGCTTCTGGGATCACCAGCCATAAGATGATATAGATGATGAGTGCACCCGGACTGAATCCTACACGAAGGAAATTCGGGAAGTCCATCATGCCCCAATGGCCCCAGCGGAAAACAAATGACAGGAATGGCAGCAGGAAAAGTATCCTGGGGATCCAGGCACTCATGCCGAAATAATTTCCGATACCACTACACACACCGGCTACGATCTTGTCGTCGCCATCGCGATAAAGTTTTTTCCTTGGACCACCGATCACGGCGGCTGAATTGCCCGGTACAAAAGCCCAGAGCAATACATAGGCCAGGAATCCAACACCACTTACAACAAACAGTATGCGCACGATGAGTGCATCAATATTGAAGTAGTTGGCGATACCGGAACAAACGCCGCCCAATACTTTATTGCTTTCATCGCGGTACAGGCGCTTGTGCGTGTTGGCGTTAGCGTTATTGTTGTAAAAATTTTGCTGGGTATGGGTTTCTGATGTGGTTTGCTGACCAGCAGGCTGCGAGTTGTCGTCGTCTTCAAACTCTTCCGGGCGGCCCATGCTTTTGATCACGGCATTTACATCATCATCAGTGATACAGGTGGCGCCGTTCTTTAAGCGTTCCTGGAACAATTCGCCGATCCTGCTTTCAATATCATTGATGATCTCTTCTTTGCCCACTTCAGCGGCAAAATGTTTGTTTAAACTTTCGGTATAGTTTTTCAGTAACTCAAAAGCGGTTACTTCTATCGGAACTACCCTTCCCTGAAAGTTGATATTTATAACTTGTTTCATGGCTTTAATTTTTTGTTTCGTTAGTTGGGTATTGCCCATCAAGTTGTCGATGTTCGTCAACCTGACTATCTTTTTTTACTGGGGATTGTTGAAGTTGTTGTTATTAAAATGTTGCTGTTCGGCTTCGGTCAGTGCTTTTACTGCATTGGCCAGTTCAAACCAGGTAGCTTCCAGTTCTTTGTAGAAGTCGGCCCCTTTTACAGTAAGCGAAAAATACTTTCGCGGGGGTCCGCTATTGCTTTCTACCCAGCGATAGGTTAATAATTCTGCGTTTTTAAGTCGGGTAAGCAGCGGGTATAATGTACCTTCTAAGATGTTCAGGTTGGCGGCCTTCATTTTATCAATGATATCCGAAGGATAGGCCTCCCCCTGTTTGATCACCGAGAGGATACAAAACTCCAACACTCCTTTCCGCATCTGACTGGCTGTGTTATCAATATTCATGGCTTCAAATTTTAAAAATCATGGCTATACTTTCTGAAAGCTGGAAGAAGAGTGGCAGTAAAAAAAGTCCGGTTTAATTTTTTTCGGCTAGCCTTTTTCTCGCTTTCTGACACAAAGATAATAACTTTTTAGTACTATGCAACACATAATACCATATTTTTCATAGTAGCTTGCGCTGGACATTAGTCAAATATTTTACATAAATCAATACAGTAAAGGATTTGCTCATATTTTGAGGGATTAAAATATTTTTTCAGGAATGGACGATTGGTAAATTTTGGCAGATAAATGGTAATAAATTTGAATAAAAAACGGGTTTCGGGGTATTCCAAAGACCATTTCTGCTACCCCGATATGATAAAATGAGTAGTTTTAGTACCGAAACATTCCATTATGAAAGGATCCTTCCTGATCTTCTGCTCCTGCGTGCTCATTTCACTCAGTTTACCTGCACAGAAAACCGATCGGATATTGACCGAAAAAACAAATAGCCTGCTAAAAGGATTCAATGGCGTGGTTGGGGTATATATAAAAGACCTGAAGAAGAACAAGATCGTTTCCATCAATGCCGATACCCTTTTCCCTACAGCCAGCATGGTGAAGGTTCCAATATTATTGGGCATCATGGATAAGATCGAAAAAGGCCAATTGCAATATCACCAGGAATTTATTTATAAAGACTCGCTGCTGTATTCCGGTTCCGATATCCTGGGGGCTTTTAAGAACAATGAATCCATCGAACTCGCAAAACTGATCATGCTGATGCTCACTACTAGCGACAATACCGCAAGCCTCTGGTTGCAATCCATAGCGGGAACGGGTACACGCATTAATGAACTGCTCGACAGCAATGGCTTTCAATTCACCCGCGTTAATTCACGCACAACAGGCCGGCAAGCCAACCGCGAAGCATTTGGCTGGGGACAAACCACGCCTTTTGAAATGGAGCAGCTGCTTGAAAAAATTTATGCAGGAAAGCTGATCAGCAATAACGCTTCAAAAAAAATGCTGCGCCTGCTGGGCAGGAACTACTGGGATGAACAAGCCATCTCACAAATTCCACCCGATATTTTTGTGGCCTCAAAGAACGGAGCCGTAGATGCCTCCAGAAGTGAACTGCTGTTGGTGATGGCACCCGAACACCCTTATATTTTCTGCATCTGCACCAAACAGAATAAAGACATCAGCTGGGAAGACAGAAATGAAGCCTGGATGCTGGCAAAAAATTTATCGAAACTGCTTTGGGATTATTTTGGAAAAGATGATTAAGCCAATACTTGTTAATATTTTTGTAATCTGAAACCAATACAGATGAATGGTACTGGGTTTGCAATTAAATCATGGAGGAACCATATGATGCATAAAATTTTACTCCCCCTTTGCCTGATCTTTTTGATGGCTGCCTGTAATACCCCTAAAAATTATATGGCCCGCCCCGATGAGGATAAAACCCTGTTTGATGCGGTAAAAGCTTTGAACAAAAGATCTAACGATTCGGAAGCCATCAAGGCCATTCCCGTGTTATATCCACTGGCACAGCAACGACACCTGAATAAGATCAGCAGTTATATGGCCATGAATGACCTTAACCGCTGGGATAAAGTGATCAATGAATTCAATATCCTTCAAAAAATGTATGAGGCCATCAGCAGTGATGCTACGGCAAACAGTTTGGTAACAGCAAACAATTACCGGCAAACCATTTCCGAAACAAAAACGAATGCCGCAGAAGAATTTTATCAGGAGGCCCAAGCCTATGAAGCACTTACGGGGCGAGACAATTCGAAGAAAGCATACAGCTGGTACAAGAAAGCAGATACCTGGGTTCCCGGATACAAGGATGCCAAATTGAAAATGGAAATGATCTATCAAAATGCCGTGGTGAATGTGGTGATCAAACCGGTGCAAGACAATTCATTCTTCTTTAACTCCGGATGGGGAAATACAGGATACAATTATAGCAATGAATATTTTCAACAAAATCTGGTGCGCGACCTGGGTGGAAAATATGCCAACCGATATCCCGCAAAATTCTATTCAGAATGGGATGCCCAACGGGAAGCCATCAACCCCGACTGGGTGGTTGACCTCACCCTGCGGAACATCGATATACCCCGACCAACTAATTATAATTATAGCAGAAATGCAAGCAGACAGGTAGAAGTGGGAAGAGATACCAGCGGAAAAATTATTTACCAAACCGTATACGCTACAGTATACATCACCCGACAATCGTTCAACGCCTGGGGCGAAATGGTGGTGGAAATAACGGACCTGGTTACACGAAAAAGGATCAGCTACAATAATTATAGAAACGATTATTCCTGGCGCGAAGAACATGCCACTTATAATGGCGATAGCAGGGCCCTCAGTGGGTCCGACTGGCAGCTGATCAACAATTCGGGTTTCAATGAGCCCCGCCGAGAAGATGTATTGAATGAACTTTACAGAAAGATCTATCCGCAGGTTAGAACTGGGATCATTCATAGTGTAGACTGGTAATTACTGATATCGTTACTTAAAAAGCACGTAAACCATCCAGCTCATCAGGTAGGCGAGACCGGTCATATAGATCAATTGGATCACCGGCCATTTCCAACTGCGTGTTTCCCTTTTCACCACGGCCAGGGTACTCATGCATTGCATGGATAGTACATAAAATATCAATAGTGATAAACCCGTGGCCAGGTCATACACTTTTGTTCCGTCGGGTTTTACTGCAGCTTCCATCTTCTGGCGCAGGGTATTGCTTTTATCATGTGCATCTTCTCCCACACTATACAAGGTTGCCATGGTTCCCACAAATACTTCGCGTGCAGCAAAGGATGTGATCAGGGCGATACCGATCTTCCAGTCGTACCCCAATGGCCGTATCGCCGGCTCAATGGCTTTACCTAAGGTACCCGCATAGGAGTTTTGAAGCAATTCGGTTTTGCGTTGTTTATTCAATTCAACTTGTTGCAATGGATTGGCCTGTATCTGTTGATCGTACTTTACTGTTACGGCATGCATTTGGTCTTTGGGCCCATAATTGCTGAGGCCCCACAATAACAAACTGATCAGCATGATGATCTTACCAGCATCAAATACAAAGATCCTGGCTTTCTGGATCATGGTGCTGAGGGCATTCTTCCATCTTGGACCGCGATAGGTTGGTAATTCCAAAATAAAATAACTACGCTCTACCGACTTGATGAACCATTTCATCACCCAGGCCACGATCAGGGCCATTACTGTTCCCAACAGGTACAAGCCCATCATCACCAGTCCTTGTAAACTCAAAAATCCAAAATACAATTTTGAGGGGATCACCAATCCGATCAGGATCGTATACACCGGCAATCGTGCACTGCAACTCATCAATGGGGTGATCATTATGGTAAGCAATCGCTCTTTTTTATTCTCAATATTTCGGGCGCTCATGATGGCCGGCACGGCACAGGCAAATCCGCTGATCATGGGCATCACACTTTTTCCGTTCAGTCCTGCCTTGCGCATAAGCTTATCCGTTAGAAAGCTGATCCGCGCCATATAACCGGTGTCTTCCAATAAGGTAATGAGTCCGAACAGGATCATGATCTGTGGCACAAATACAAGGATACCGCTGAATCCGGCCAACACACCATTCACCAACAGATCGCTCCACCAGGTTTCGGGAAGCACATTGCCCAGCCAGCCACCGAGTTTTCCAAATACCCATTCAATGGCATCCATGGGATAATGGGCCACCCAGAATACACTTTGAAACAACAAAAACAAAACGGTCAGCAGGATCAGGTATCCCCATCTTCGGTGCAGGAGTACATTATCAAGCTTTTCATTGAACAAGGCTTTTTGCAGGGGATCGCTTTCCACTACGGTTTGTTGCATGATCTGTTTGATACGACCATACCGCTGCATAATCTCCTCTGCCTGTGTTTTGGTAGGGTTGAACTGATTGGCGATCTCAATATTTTCAATGGTCTCCTGCATAGCATCATCCAATAAAAAGTTTTCATGGTTGATGAGATAATGTATCGCCGTGTAATTGCTGATGTTCGGAAAATGCTTTTTCAGATCTGCAATGGGTGCCGCTGCCAGCACATCGGTATTGACAAAGGCACGAACCGGTTGCGGATAAATATTATCGGAAGTTTGCTCGATCAGTTTTTTCAGTTGCTCAATTCCTTTTTGTTTTCGCGGATTAACCACCACAATGGGAATGCCCAGTTCGCGTTCCAGTCCGGGTATATTGATCTGTGTTCCTTTTTGCTTGGCCAAGTCCATCATTGTAAGCACCAGCACCACGGGAATATTCAGATCAATGATCTGTGAACAGAATAACAGGTTTCGTTTAAGGTTGCTGGCATCGGCCACCAATAATACCAGATCGGTTTTGATGCTGCTGTCTTGATTCAGCAATACCCGATAGGCCACCCACTCATCGCTTCTTTTCGGATACAGGCTATAGGTACCGGGCAGGTCGATCAGGGTAGCGTCTAATGAAGGGGAAATATGACAGCGCCCGGTTTTTTTATCTACGGTTACCCCGGGGAAATTACCCACCTGCTGCTTTAAGCCGGTTAAAGTATTGAAGAGCGAACTCTTCCCGCTGTTGGGGTTACCAACCAGTGCTATGTTAATGTGTTTCGACAAATTGAAAAGGTCCGTAAAGCTTCAGTATTAGGCAGAACCGGACCGTTTGCAAAAATAGCCGGAATCTTTTACTAAAGGCTTACGAATTAGGAAAGAAGCTGAGCCGGTGATGGAGGATGCCTGTTTTATACCGTTGGGGTAAAAATTATCCCGGAAATGTCGGATTCCTGCAAGCTTAATTACCTTTGCAGCAGTTGAAAAATAATTATATGAAAAGAATTTTCTGGTTACTGGTATTTGCCGTTCAAATGAGCAATGCTCAAAAATTAAAGAAAGCCGACAGAACCCTGCTTTCGAATATCAAAACACATATCGGTTATTTGGCCGATGATAAGCTGGAAGGAAGAAGAACCGGAACCGCCGGCGAAAAACTGGCCTATGAGTATATCGCCAAGGCATTTGCCGATGCAAATCTATTGCCCAAAGGAGAAAACCAGGGTTATATACAAGATTTTGAAGTAAATGAAGGCAAACAGGTTGACAGCACAACAGCTCTTTGGATCAATGATAATTTGATGGCCAATGAAAAAGATTATTTTCCGCTGGTGTATAGCGCCAACGGAATAGGTAAAAGTAATACCGCACCTGCCATTCAGGAATCGGGGGCTGCCTGGATCTGGGACCTGAAAGAAAAACTGGAAGAAAACAAGACCAATCCTCATTTCGACCTGCAAGATGCCATCAACAGCAAGATCACTGAAGCTACTGCAAAAGGAGCCAAGGCCCTCATCATCACCAACAGCAGCAGCATCGCCGATGAACTGAAATTTGAACCCAAGGGAAAGATTGAAACAGCTTCCATACCGGTAATCTATATCCGCAATGAAAGCCGTTTGAAATATCTCAATAATATTACCAATACCGTAACGCTAAAGTGGAATATCGCTATTTCCGACAAACGCAGGACCGGGCACAATGTAGCCGGATACATAGATAACGGAGCTGCCTACACGATAATCTTGGGTGCGCATTACGACCACTTGGGTTATGGCGAAGACCGCAACTCCCTCTACACCGGTACCACCCCCATGATCCACAACGGAGCCGATGACAATGCCAGTGGCACCGCTGCCCTGATCGAAATGGCCAGGTTATTGAAACACAAATCCTTTAAAAATTATAATTACCTTTTTGTGGCCTTTTCCGGAGAAGAACTCGGATTGTTTGGCAGCAAGTATTATACAGAGCATCCAACCATTGACCTCAATACCGCCAACTATATGATCAATATGGATATGGTGGGCAGGCTGAACGACAGCACACACGGATTAACCATTGGCGGTTACGGTACTTCCGATACCTGGGGAAAACTGATGACCGAAAAAGACAGCTATTTTAAGATCAAATTCGACAGCACCGGATCGGGGCCCAGCGACCACACTTCGTTTTACCGTAAAAATATGCCTGTATTATTTTTCTTTACCGGTGTGCACAGCGATTATCACAAACCCAGTGATGATGCAGACAAGATTAATTATACCGGTGAATTACAAGTGATCAAGTATATCTACCGCCTCATTGGCAGCACCAATGAAACAGGCAAACTGAATTTTTTAAAAACACGTGAGGCGCAAGCATCCGGAAAAAATACTTTTAAAGTATCCCTGGGCATCATGCCCGATTATACCTATAGTGGAGGTGGCGTAAGGGTTGATGGCGTAAGTGAAGGAAAGTTGGCACAGCGTGTGGGCATCAAAGCAGGCGATATCCTGATCCAGCTTGGCGATCATAAATTTACCGATGTACAAAGCTATATGCAGGTGCTCGGCAAATTCAATAAAGGAGATGCCAGCAAAGTGAAACTGAAAAGAGGTAATGATGAATTGATATTTGATATCGTGTTTTAATAAACCTGATCAACCATGGCGGGTAGTCTTAAATTAAAAATTGATAACGAAGCCCTGGCAGAAGAGTTCTTCGAAGACAGTCTGCTACTGGGCATCGTTATGCCGGTGAAGGATTACCAGTTCAGCTGGCAATTGAACCAGTTACTGGGTTTTAATTTCAGGGTGAACAATGATTTTGAGATCGAACTGAAAAAAAAGCAACGGAAATATTTTTTCTCCATCTACGAATACGCCGTGCCCTCCATCACACTGACTCATTATCTGTATAATAACCAGTTTGATGGTGAATATTTACTGCCCGAATTCAAGCACTTAGATTTTTTATGGCTGATCAAGGGCGATCTGCCCAACGCCGAAGAACTGAAAGAACTGATGCAGGCCATCCGCTCTTTACCGGGGGTACAATTGGTTACAGAAATGACGAATGAAAAAATAAAGAATAAACAGCACCTTATCTTTTAAACCTTAGACTTTAAACCTTTAACTAACGAGTTTTTTAGCTTTAGCTTTCCCTAAACCACCCTCACTCTTTTTTCTTCCTCGTTCGTAAAAACTCCAATGGGTTCTATAAAAGCATCAAGTCCGTTCTCCCTAAATAATTGTTGAACAGCGGCCACCGCATCCGGTTGCACCGAGATCAACAGACCACCATTGGTTTGCGGATCGGGCAACAGGTTGAATGCTTCCATTACGTTCACCGATTTTTCGAAAGCAACTTTATCACTATAGCTATTCCAGTTCCTGAAGGTTGAATCCGGTACAATGCGCTGGGCCAGGTATTCGCGCACACCTTGTGTTGCCTGGATCTTTGCATATTCTACTTCCGCTGATAATCCGGAACCCTCTGCCATTTCGATCAGGTGTCCCAGCAGTCCGAAGCCGGTAACATCCGTCATAGCAGAAACGCCTTTGATCTTTCCCAGGGCTGCACCAATGCTGTTGAGTTTGGTAAGCTGCGCGATCAATACGGGCAGGTCTTCTTCACGCAATAAACCACGCTTTTGTGCCGTGGCCATAACGCCAACGCCTAGTGGCTTTGTCAAAAAGATCTGGTCGCCTGCTTTGGCAGTATTATTTTGTTTCAGGTTTTCAATGGGAACCAATCCGCTAACCGCCAACCCGAATATGGGCTCGGGTGCATCAATGCTATGCCCACCTGCCAATGGAATACCTGCTTCAGCACAGATCGCCCGGCTTCCTTCCAATACCTGCTGCGCTAATGATGCGGGTAATTTTTCAACCGGCCATCCCAGGATAGCGATCGCCATTACAGGTGTTCCGCCCATGGCATATACATCACTGATCGCATTGGCAGAAGCGATCCTTCCAAAATCAAATGCGTCATTCACAATGGGCATAAAAAAATCGGTGGTCGATATCAGTGCCATGCCATTACCAATATCATAAGCGGCCGCATCATCTTTGCTGCTATTGCCTACTAACAATTTACTGTTCACCGGAAGCAGCGAGGATGTTTTCAGGATCTCGTCCAACACCATCGGCGAGATCTTGCAACCACAGCCTGCCCCATGTGAGTATTTCGTTAGCTTTATCGGTTCTTCGTTGCCGTTAGTGGTCGCTGTATTTTCCATATTGATGTTTGTAAGGTTATTTACCGGCTGTTTTTTTTCGTTTAAACAGGATGGCTGCATTTTTTTTATAATCGCCGCTGAACCGGATCTCATAAACAGCTTCTCCATCGTGCACCACCAACAACCCAGTATTGGGCGGGATGCTACCCAAGTTTTCAGCATACATGATCAACTGCAAACTATCGGGCATATCGGGCGTGATGTAAATCGTTTTACGAATGGCTTTTGTGCTGAGTCCCTGCATGGGCATGATGATTTTTCCATTCATCAGTACACTTACCGTATCGCCATCCACTTCTCCATTATCGTATAGTGTGAGTACCAGACTATCGGAACTGAAATACACCGACTGCACAGTTTCAATGGTACGATTGGCTACATTAGCAGCAGGAGTAAAAACCACCGGTTCCGGTTTTTTCTCTGGAACAACTGGTGCTACGGCTACAACTGGCGCTACGACTATAACTGGTGCTACTGCTACAACAGGGACAGCAGTTATTTTTTTAGCCGGCTTCTTCTCTTTCTCTTTTTTTATTTCGGGTATGATAGCAATTGCGGTAGGAGTTACGGTAGTTTCAACCGGTATTATTTCTGGCTCAACAAATGACAACTGTTTCACAAGTCCCAGCTCTTCCAAATGAGGAACGAGGGCCGATTGTCGGTAATCATTCTTTCTTTGCAACCGGATGCTTCCGGTGAGTGAACTGTATTCTTTTGTGCGGTTGGTGCTGAAGGGACCGCTCAGGATCATGATGCTGTCTTGTATCTCCAAGGTAAGTATATCCAGCTGATGAACACCTTTAGCCGGAGCAATAGGATAGTTGTTTGCGATAAGTTTTTCATCCTGCACGATCACTTTATCCTGGTCGCGTTTTACTTTAACCTTTTTTACGCCATAATATTCCTTGTCATCAAGTATAAAGAAAGTATGCGAATACCCGCTAAGCTTGCCCTTATTCTCGCTGATGGCCACTTCATAACGCAGGAATTTTTTAATGGTATCATTATACAGGGTTCCCTTCCATAAGCCGGTAATATCCTGGGCAAAAAGCAGCCGGGGTAGACTAAATAAACAGAAGATTATAATGTACTTGCGGTAGTGCATGCTAACAGATTTTTGGTATTGGTTTCCGTATCAACGCCTGTACAGGGTATTTTATTTAAAATCTGGGAAAGATTTTCGCGGTTATGCAGGCCCTTGAAATACCATTTGTCGTAATAGGTAAGCAGGATCCGGAAACTTTCAGCTGGTTTATTTTCCAGAAAATACTGGACCGAATTTTTTGTTTCCAGTCCGCCCAGCCTTTTTTGTATCCGCAGCACTGCATTGATAAGGTCGGCCTGAGCAAATTTTCCATAATGCTCGGTGATATAATCCAGCCGCGCTTCAAAAGGAATATCCAGGAAATAAACCGGACTCTTGCGGATCCTGTACCATAGGGCCATGGGTATTTGCAGGTTACCGATGCGCTGCGACTCATCTTCCAGCCAGATACCTTCAGCGGCCTGCGGTGCATTTCTTTTTTTCTCCAATTCCAGGGCCAGCAGGTTCTCAAACATTTCCTGTTTGGGTTGTGGAGCTTCGCCCAATGCACCAAAGGCTGATCCTTTATGATGGGCCAGGGCTTCCAGGTCAATGATTGCTTTCCCTGCCTGTTGCAAGGCATGAATGATTGGCGTTTTACCGCTACCGGTATATCCACCTACCACCTTAAAATGATCTTCTATTTCAAACTGGGCTAATACCCAATTACGAAAAACTTTATATCCGCCTTCCATCACATACACGTCAAATCCATAAAGACTGAGCAGCCAGGCCACGGCAGCGCTGCGCATACCACCCCGCCAGCAATGCACCAATAATTGTTTTGAGCCATGGCTACCCACCATCTTTTCTACTTCCTCCACCATGGGCCGCATCTTCACCCCAAAATAATCGAGTCCGATCTTGATCGCCGCTTCTCGTCCTTTTTGTTTGTAACAGGTTCCCACTACTTTTCTTTCTTCATCACTGAACAAGGGCAGGGATATAGCGCCGGGGATATGGGCGTGTTGGTATTCGGCCGGACTGCGTACATCCAGTACCGTATGCTTTTGGGCAAGCAACAGGAATTCTTGTATGGATATTTTTTGTACCGGCATATTGTTTTAGAAAATGATGACGGCGCCATCATTGATCCGTAAAGTTACACAAAGAAAAAGCCGCCGAAAAACCGGCGGCTGATTATTTAATTATATTGAGTTTATCCGTTCATGCTGGTTAAGAACTCGGCATTGTCTTTTGTGCCTTTCATATTCTTCAACAGCACGTTGATGGCTTCTTCCGGATTCATATCGGCCATATGCTTACGCAATACCCACATGCGCTGGAAGGTATCTTTATCCAGCAACAGGTCGTCCCTGCGGGTAGAAGATGATACAATATCAATGGCCGGATAGATCCTGCGGTTAGAGAGTTTACGCTCCAATTGCAATTCCATATTACCGGTACCTTTAAATTCTTCAAAGATCACCTCATCCATTTTACTTCCGGTATCTACCAGGGCAGTAGCAATGATGGTCAATGATCCGCCATTCTCGATCTTACGAGCCGCACCAAAAAATTGTTTTGGCTTTTGCATGGCATTGGCTTCCACACCACCACTCAATACCTTTCCACTGGAAGGAGCCACGGTATTATGAGCCCTTGCCAAACGGGTAATGCTATCGAGCAGGATCACCACATCATGACCACATTCTACCAATCGTTTTGCTTTTTGCAGGGCGATGGTACTCACTTTCACGTGTTTTTCGGCGGGTTCATCAAATGTTGAAGCGATCACTTCAGCTTTTACACTACGCTCCATATCGGTCACCTCTTCAGGGCGCTCATCTACCAGTACGATCATCAGGTAACATTCCGGATGATTTTCAGCAATGGCATTAGCAAGTTCTTTCAGCAACATGGTCTTTCCCGTTTTGGGTTGGGCCACGATCAATCCACGCTGGCCTTTACCAATTGGGGTAAACAGGTCCATGATGCGGGTGCTGTAATTATCTGATTTGGTACACAGACTTAATTTTTCGAATGGAAATAACGGTGTCAGGTAATCGAAAGGAACACGGTCGCGTACTTCCTCAGGAGATTTGCCATTGATGGTTTCCACCTTCAATAAAGCAAAATATTTTTCTCCTTCTTTTGGCGGGCGAACACTACCATACACGGTATCGCCTGTTTTCAATCCAAATAATTTTATCTGACTGGGTGATACATAGATATCATCGGGTGAAGAAAGGTAATTATAATCACTGCTTCTTAAGAAACCATATCCATCGGGCATCATTTCTAATACTCCCTCGCCCAGGATCACGCCGTCAAATTCAATATTGAATGCGGGCTGCTCTCTGCGCTGTGGATACTGCTTGGCTTGTTGTTGTGCTGATTCTTCCATCTGCACTTCGGGCTGCTGAATATCTTCTTCCTGCAGCATTTGTGCAATGGCCGGAGGAATGGTACTCTGCTCATCGGTGATGGGCTGCAATTCTTCGGCCTCAATTTCAACCGGTTTTTTAAGCGGTCTTTTCTCCGGCTCAGGTTTTTTAGGTTTGGCGGGTGCTGCCAGCTCTTTTTTAGGAAGGGCTTCCTGAACTACTTCTGCTTCTTCAGAACTATTGGAAGTGGAGGCTTTGATGATCCTTTTACGTTTGGGTTTATCCCCATCGTTTTTTACGGCTGCATTCATAATGGCTTGTTTGTCGAGGATCTTATAAACCAGGTCCTGTTTGTTAAGTTTTTTTGCATTGGGAATTGTTAGTTGCTCAGCAATGTCTAGCAACTCAGGAACGAGCAGGTCGTTCAGTTGTAAAATATCGTACATAAAAAAATGAAAATGATTTTCTCAAAAAACGTCCTTAAAGCTTGAAAATTGATCCCGACAATATTCGGGAGAGTGTTATTATTGATGGAATATGACTACCTGATAAATAGAATGATTGGATAAATTTATCAGCCTGTTCCGGCTCAAAAATAGGCATTTTTTCACAAAACACAATTTTTTTGAGGGTTTCAGAGGGTGTAAAAAGCCTTGTATTCCTGTTTGATCGGCCTTTTTATCCCGGCTTTATCAGCCATGGCCCATGCCATCCATGTTTCTATGCTTATATTTGCAGCCAATTTCAAGTATTATGTTCAACAACAGGACCCGTATCAAAGCGCTGCTAGCCAGTGATGAAGCCAACTACCAAACCACCGTAATGGGTTGGGTACGCAGTTTCCGCAACAACCAGTTCATTGCCCTTAATGATGGTAGTACCAATGCTAATTTACAGATAGTTGCCGCCCTGGGTATGCTCGATGAGGCTATGCTGAAAAGCGTTAGTCCGGGTGCCTGCATCAAGGCCACCGGTGAAATCATCCCTTCACAGGGAAAGGGCCAGAAAATTGAACTGAAAGCCAGTTCCATTGAAATACTGGGCGAATGTGATGGTGAAAAATATCCCCTGCAGATCAAGAACCGGCCCAGCCTGGAATATTTGCGCGAGATCGCTCATCTGCGTTTTCGTACCAACACTTTCGGTGCAATATTCAGGGTGCGTCACGCGCTGGCATTTGCCGTACATAAATTTTTTAACGACAAAGGATTTGTATACCTCCACACACCCATCATCACCGCCAGTGATGCCGAGGGTGCCGGCGAAATGTTTAAGGTAACCACCTTCCCATTAGATGGAACCGCGCCAAAAAATGAAGATGGCAGCATCAATTTCAAAGAAGATTTTTTTGGAAGAAACACGAACCTTACGGTAAGCGGACAATTAGAAGGTGAGCTGGCCGCCATGGCTTTTAGTGATATATACACTTTCGGGCCTACGTTCAGGGCCGAAAACAGCAATACCACCCGCCACCTAGCCGAGTTCTGGATGATCGAACCCGAAGTGGCTTTCAATGATCTCGAAGACAATATGAACCTGGCCGAAGATTTTGTGCGCTCGGTGATCCGCTATGCCATGGAGCATAATAAAGAGGATCTTGAATTTTTGGCTGCGCGACTGGAAGAGGAAGAAAAACAAAAACCACAGATTGAAAGAAGTGAAATGGGACTCATGGAAAAACTGAGTTTTGTGGTGAACAATGATTTTGAGCGTTTAACCTATACCGAAGCCATCCAGATCTTAAAAGACAGCAACCATAATAAGAAAAAGAAATTCCAATACCTGATCGAAGGATGGGGCGTTGATCTGCAAAGTGAACACGAACGTTATCTGGTAGAAAAACATTTTAAAAAGCCGGTGATCCTCACTGATTATCCAAAAGAGATCAAAGCATTTTATATGCGTCAGAACGACGACGGCAAAACCGTAGCGGCCATGGATATCCTGGCACCGGGC
>CAIRHQ010000163.1 GCA_903878475.1 uncultured Bacteroidota bacterium
CGCATCGTATGAAAATTTTTTTTAGCATAGCTGCTGTATTCTCCATGATTGTTTCATTTGGACAATCATTCACCCGGGAAAACAATGAAACCATTGAATCTTTTGTAAACAGGATAAAACCCGTTTCCCTTGCTTTAGCCCATCCCATCATTGAAACCAATACATGGGACAGTGCTGCCAAATCGATCATCGCCCTGTATGGCTATGAAGATACCAGTTCATCCAATTCAGGTTTTACTAAAATAGTGGGACATCTGTATTTTCCGATTGGAATCAACAAATATCGCGACTATAATTTTGGGCCCATTGAAGAAGACGGAGGCTATCCGGAAGTATTATCTGTTTTTTTTGCTAATGCCGACAAAGACCCTCAGAAAGAATTGATCCTGCTCTGTAAATATGAACAACGGCATTATGATTACAACGGCACATTTTATGAAACATTCATATTCGACGATCCTGCTCAAAAATTGAAGTTGCCTCTATTTGAAAAACTTAGTGAACAATTTTATGGCTGCGAATGTGGCTGGAGGACCGGTAAAGTTGAAATAGCAAAATTCAAAACTGCCAAAGAAGTGAGGGCGGGACTAAAGAAACTGGGATTTTAAAATTATTAATGTTGATCACAATCAATTAACGCAACCTATACTTAACCTGTAAATCAATTATTTTGGAAGAGACAAATTTTTCCTTTTCAGGATCCATCCCCGGTAAATACGAACAATTCCTGGGGCCTTATATTTTTGAACCCTATGCGGTGTATATCAGCGATCGGATCAAAGGGGATCCCAAACAAGTGCTTGAGATTGCTGCAGGAACGGGAAGGGTTACACGCCATATAGCGGATAAGATCGGCAAAGATGGCCGGTTAACCGCTACCGATCTCAATCCGGATATGCTCCAGATCGCCAAGCAACTGGTGAGTGCTGAAAATGTGGTATTTCAAATAGCAGATGCACAGGAACTTCCTTTCCCCGATAATTATTTCGATACGGTGGTCTGTCAGTTTGGATTTATGTTCTTGCCCGATAGACAAAAAGGATTCAATGAAGCTTTCCGGGTGTTAAAACCAGGAGGACAATTTTTATTTTCAACCTGGGACAGGATAGATAACAATATCACTGGGCATATTAGTCGCCTGGTGGTAAAGCAATTATTAACCGTGCCCCCACCCCCATTTTATGGAAAACCACACTCCATGTTCGACCCCGAAGAACTAAGGGATCATCTTAGCACTGCAGGTTTTGAACGAGCCATTATTGAAAAGGTTAGTTTAATGGGTGAAAGTAATAGCGCTATGGATATCGCTACAGGCTTTATTGAAGGCAATGCCATTATTAACGAGATCATGAAAGAAGGGCCAGAGATGGTAGAAAAGATCAAGATCGCCATTGCCAATAGGATCAATGAAGAATTAGGGAAAGACCCGATACGATCTGAGTTGAATGCCTGGGTGGGAGAAGCTATTAAATGATCAATCGTCGTCGCCCTCTTTTTTACCGCCTCCATTTTCATTTCTACCTTCATGCTCATTACCAGATCGATGGCATGAAACACAATTGTTGAAATTATAGATCCCTTCCTCATTATGCTTTGAAAAAATATTGGATTCAGAATGTTCATGACATCCATAACAGCTATACGTTTTAAATGATGGACTGGTATGGCATGTTTTGCAGCTAGCATTATGATTTTGATCGAGCTTGAAATATTTTGAATGGTCAAAACTGGAAGGAACCCATTTGCTGGTACTGTGGCAACTACTGCAACTACCGGTAAAAAACTGATGGGTAGCATCGGTGGGTTGTTGATGGCAGGAAATACAATTTGTTTTATCAACTCCCTGAATCATGTCATGATTAAACACAACCCCACTCTTCCAGCCTGAGGGAGTATGGCAACTACTGCAATTGGTCGATAATTGCTTATGCAGGTTATCAGCAGGTTTATTATGACAGCTGAGACAATTGGTTAAAATATTTTGCGATAACATATCATGCTTGAACCCACTCAATAATGTTGCAGGGATAATACCCTTATGGTCGGTATGACAAGCCACACAGGACTGGCCTGAAAGTTGTTGATGAAATAATATTTTAGTTCCGCCAGCGCCAGCACGTAGTGTAGTATCTTTCCCAATATCTGCCAATGCATGACAGGAAATGCATTTTGCATTGGGTATTCCTGAAAATGCAGTATGACAAGAATTACAGGTATTATGTAGCGACTGATGAGCCTGTACCAATTTGCCTGGATTCAGCATGGCATGCGGATAAAAGTAGGTGAGCCCGGCACACAAAACGATTATCGATAAAATGATGGTCTTCTTCATTTGCTATACATAATAATGGTAAGAATATGCAGGATCACCAACACGCCCAATAATAAAGTAATAGGCAAATGAACGATCCTCCATTTTTTCATAAGATCAACGGTTATGGAATCAAAAAATAATTCTTTGTCGGCTTGTTCATTACTGATACCCGTTTGCAATAAAGAAACTCTTTTTTCTTTTAAAGTTTCGTTTGCACGCTTTAAAAGATATTTACCTACCAACCCACTCCCTACCGTGATCAGTAACATAAGAATAGCCAGCCAGGGTAACCATGCGTTGAAATGAATACCAGCATGTACCAGCAGCATGATGGAACCGATCCAGGAAAGATATTCATGCAACGACAACAATTTGCCTGGTGATCCTGATTGGATCAACTTCCGTTTTCTTAAAGAATAAATAAAAGAAAATATGATGAGTAATGTGCCGATGGTACCAAGATAACGGCCAATAAAAACAAGATTGAACTGGTGAAGGAAAAAATCAATTCCAATGGCAATGAGGATCATAAGTGCATACCATTGGATAAAGGGTATCATATACTTACTCATGAGTGATTTCTTCATACGGATATACTTGTTGGTTTTTTCTGAATTTTAATTTATTTACAGCCCTTGTACTTAAGCAATAATCCAACAAAAATTAATGTAAATAATGAACAACTTAAATGATAAGCGTCATTCAAACTGGTGACAGTCGTTATGTTTATCACATGGCTATTTCAAACAATATAAAATTGGCTTGCTGATCAACTAACAATCTTTGACCGGCTATTCCAATCTGTGTTTTAGTAAATAACTGAAATTATGCAGCACGCTATTTAATCCTTTATCCTGAAAATAGTTTATCGCGTAGCCCATCTCAATTAACCTACCTTCACCCACACTGCACTCCTTTTCCCATTTCAATCTATTTTATTGCAAACCATATTTGATACCCTGATCAGTAGTTTTATTGAAAACAAAGTAGGCATCGCCAACCAGTTTTTAAGTGAATCGCTGGCCCTACATTTAAAAGAAAACCTGATCCGGTTGCACCAGGAAAAACAATTACTTGCTGCTGGCACGGGTACCACTGCTCATATTGAACAAGACAACCTCTACCGATCGGATATCATTTACTGGCTCGATCGTAAACACAATGATGTTTATGAGAATAGCTTTTTCGACTTGATGGATCAATTTGTTGCCTACCTGAATGCCCAGTGCTATACCGGTATCAGCAGTTATGAGTTTCATTATACCTTATACCAAAAAGGAACTTATTACAAAAAGCATCTCGATCAGTTTCGCAACAACGATAGCCGAAAATATTCCATGATCATGTACCTGAATGCCGATTGGAAACTAGCCGACGGCGGCGAACTCTGTATCCATGACGAAGGTAAAGAACAGCATATTTCCCCCCTCAATGGCAAAAGCGTTTTTTTTAAAAGCAACGAACTGGAACATGAAGTATTGATGACCCATCAACCCAGGATGAGCATTACCGGATGGCTGAAATGCTGAACTATAATTTAGGCTTTTTAACTAACTTGAAGGACGAACTGCAACGATTTGTTTGTGTACACCAACTTCCTGCTTATGAAATACGGTATCGGATTATTGCTCATTCTTTTTTCCATGAACTCAATTAGTCAGAATACTCAATTACCCCCCGACTGGGCCAATCTGAAAAGATATGCTGCGGAAAATAGTAAACTGAAAGCTCCCGCAAAAAATGAAAAGCGGATCGTATTCATGGGCAATTCCATCACCGAATTCTGGAAAGTACTGGACAGTGCTTTTTTCAAAAACTCCAGTTACATCAACCGGGGCATCAGCGGACAAACCACTCCGCAAATGTTGTTGCGTTTTAATCAAGACGTGGTTAGCCTGAAACCCGCTGTAGTGGTGATCATGGCAGGCATCAATGATATAGCTCAAAACACCGGTCCCATGACCCTGGAACAGAGTTTTAATAATATTGTTTCCATGGTACAGCTGGCCCTAAAAAATAAGATCAAAGTGATCGTATCCTCTGTACTTCCTGCCAATGCATTTCCCTGGCGGCCACAGATCAAACCTGCTGATCAGGTTATTGCACTAAACAGTATGCTGCAGAAATATTGCAAATCCCATGCGCTAATCTATCTTAACTACTACCCGCATATGGTGGATAATGCAAAAGGGCTGGATAAGAAATACAGCAACGATGGTGTGCATCCTACCCTGGCAGGATACCTGGTAATGGACCCTTTGGTAAAAGAAGCCATTCAAAAACTTATAGCACGTAAAAGTAAATGATCTGAATTTGTAGACTTGATTGATCATTAAGTATTGATGGCAAAAGGAACGATAAAGCAGTATTCAGCCTTTGAGAACTGCCCGCTTGTGCTTACATTTACAATATGACAAAACGATTGTTTTATACGGCAGCCTGCCTGTTCCTGAGCATGCTGGGTGTTGCACAAACCGCCACCAATTCCAATGCAAAAAAATGGGCCGATAGTGTCATCAACACACTCAGTCCGGATGAACAAATTGCCCAGTTGATGGTGGTTCGTTTATCCTCTATCGACTTCCGAACAAAAACCATCAGTTATTATGATGACCAGGTAGCCAACCTGATCAAACAATACAATATTGGAGGCATCTGCCTGTTTCAGGGCGGCCCGGTAAAACAGGCCAATATGATGAACAGTTTGCGTGCGATAGCAAAAACTCCCTTGCTGGCTACCATCGATGCGGAATGGGGTGTGGGTATGCGTATGTTAGACAGTGTTCTTCCCCTGCCCCGGCAGATGATGCTGGGCGCAGTAGCCGATAGTAAACTGGCTTACGCATATGGAAAGCTGGTGGCCGAACAATGTAAGCGTTTAGGCATTCAGGTTAATTTTGCCCCGGTTGTAGATATCAACAATAATCCCAACAATCCGGTCATCAATGACCGCAGCTTTGGAGAAGATAAATACAAAGTGGCTTCCTTTGCCATCCAGTATATGAAGGGCATGCAAGACCAAGGTGTAATGGCCTGTGCCAAACATTTTCCCGGACATGGAGATGTGTCTGTTGATTCGCATCTTGACCTTCCGATCATCAATAAAACCATGGCACAACTCGATTCAAATGAGTTGTATCCCTTCCGCGAGATCTTTAAAGCCGGCGTGGGCAGCGTGATGATCGCGCATTTATATATCCCCGCTATCGATAGCAGTGCTAACCGGGCCACGTCAATCTCAAAGAACAATGTTACCGGATTGCTCAGGAATAATCTGGGTTATCAGGGACTTAGTTTCACCGATGCATTAGGCATGCAGGGTGTAAAAAAATATTTCCCCAATGGTGAAGCCTCTGTGCAGTCACTGATCGCTGGCAATGATATGCTTTGCTTGCCCGATGATGTGCCCATGGCCATTGAAAAAATAAAACTCGCCATCAGCAACCAGCAATTGAGCTGGGAGGATATCAGAGCGCATTGCATGAAAGTGTTGATGGTTAAATATCAATATGGATTAGCGGATCTGGCACCGATAAATACAGAAAACCTGGCGGTAGATCTAAACAATAATGTGAGCAATATGCGCCGCAATATTGCCGAAAATGCGATCACACTTTTAAAAAAGACAGATGATCTGTTCTTCCCCATGCCAGCACCTGAAAAACCTGCTGCCGGACAGATCGCGTATGTAAGCGTAGGCACCATGCAAGACAATGCCTTTGCCCGCCGCATGTGCAACGAATACAACGCCGATGTTTTTTATTTTAATTACAAACAAGATTCCAGTTCATTGGCAACCGCTCTCAACTACATCAAAAAAACGTATAAAAAAATCATCATTGGCATTTACGGATACACCCGGGTACCGGCCAATAATTTTGGCATCAGCAAAGCTGCCATAAATCTGATCACCGAATTACAGCAACAACCCAATACCATCAGTTTCGTATTTGGTAATCCATATGCCATTAAGAATTTTTGCGGCGCCGCTAACCTGGTGGCCTGCTATGAAGATGATGATGTGATTCAAAATACTGCCATCGATATGCTGCAGGGAAAAATTCCTTACAAAGGAAAATTATCCGTGAGTGTTTGTCCGGATTATCCTTACGGCAGTGGCATCGTTACCAATTTCTTTACCATACCACATGTGCAACCCAGTGAAGTAGGACTGGATGCTGAAAAACTGGCCCGCATAGACTCTATTGCAGCTGATGCCATCGCTCGTGGTGCAACGCCCGGTTGTGTAGTGCTGGTACTCAAAGACGGTAAACTGGCCTATCACAAAGCCTATGGTTACCTGAGTTACGATAAAACAGAACCCACTACCACCGAATCGATATTCGATATGGCCTCTGTTACCAAGATATGTGCCACCACACTGGCTGTGATGAAATTATATGAGTCGGGCAGGATACAACTCAACTATACCCTGGGAGATTACTTGCCCTGGGTGAGGGGCAGTAACAAAGCCGGACTGACCATTGAGAATATTTTATTGCACCAGGCCGGACTGGCAGCCTGGATCCCTTTTTACAAAGAAACCATTGATGCAAACGGTGTGCCCTACCCGAAAATTTATTCGGCTGCAGAAAATGAAAAACATAGCATCCGTGTAGCCAATCAGCTATTCATGGAAAATGCCTGGAAAGACACCATGTACCAACGCATGGTGAAGAGCCCGCTGGGCCCTTCAGGCAAATATGTATACAGTGATAATGATTTCATATTTCTGGGTAAGATCGTGGAAGCACTGACCGGGATGGGACTTGATGAATATGTACAAAAAGAATTCTATACGCCACTTGGTTTGGCTACTGCAGGCTTTAAACCCCGCGAACGATTTCCGTTGAGCCGGATCGTGCCCACCGAAAATGAGAAATCTTTCCGCCGGCAACAACTCCGTGGCGATGTACACGATCCAGGAGCCGCTATGTTCGGTGGCGTAGCCGGACATGCCGGACTCTTCAGCGACGCCTACGATATTGGGGTGATCATGCAAATGCTTATGAACGGAGGAATGTTCAATGGAAAAAGATATTTACAGGCCAGCACCATCGGACTGTTTACTGCCTATCACAGTTCGTTTAGCCGCAGGGGTTATGGATTCGATAAACCCGAAAAAGACAATACCAACAGAACAGATCCATATCCCAGTTTGCTGGCTTCGCCCCTCTGCTTTGGCCACACCGGATTCACAGGCACCTGTGCCTGGGCCGATCCCAAGCACCAACTGGTATTTGTGATGCTGAGCAACCGGGTAAACCCCGAAGGTGGCGACAATAAAAAATTGTTGAACTTATCAGTACGGGCTAAGATGCAGGATATGATCTATAAGGCGATGGGGTTATAAAAAATAATAGCCATGTGACCGTTATAAAATTCTCGTTGAATCCTTTGGAATCTTCGTTATTTTTAAGGTCCAATAAAACGCCTGCTATGCCTTTCCCTTATCAGATCAAAAGTTTTGAACAATATCACGAAGCATATAACAAAAGTGTAGCCGACCCTGAAGGGTTCTGGGCATCAATTGCCGATAATTTTTTATGGAGAAAAAAATGGGACAAGGTTTTGGATTGGAATTTTACCGAACCAAAGATTGAATGGTTCAAGGGAGGCAAACTCAATATCACCGAAAATTGTATCGACAGGCACCTGGCTACCAAGGCCGACCAACCCGCATTTATATGGGAGCCTAATAATCCGGAAGAAAGAACACGTGTTGTTACTTATGCCCGATTGCATAAACGGGTTTGCCAGTTTGCACAAGTACTAAAAAATAATGGTGTTAAAAAAGGCGACCGCGTTTGTATCTATATGGGCATGGTACCCGAACTTACTTATGCCGTACTGGGCTGTGCCCGCATTGGCGCCATACACAGTGTGATCTTTGGCGGTTTCAGTGCACAAAGTATTGCCGATCGGTTATACGATGCGGAGGCAGAATTTATCATTACCTGTGATGGTGCTTATCGCGGTGGAAAGGCCATTCCACTTAAAGATGTGATCGACGATGCCCTGATCGGTAACAGAACCGTAAAGCGTGTGATCGTATATACCCGAACAAGAACACCGGTATCCATGATCAAAGGAAGAGATGTTTGGTGGGAAGATGAGATGGAACACGCCGAATCACAAATAGAAAAAGAAGGCGTGGTATCATTCCCGGCAGAAGAAATGGATGCCGAAGATCCTCTGTTCATTCTATACACATCCGGTTCTACCGGAAAACCTAAAGGGGTAGTACATAGCTGTGCCGGTTATATGGTATGGACCAACTACACTTTTATAAATGTATTTCAATACAAACCAGGCGATATCCATTTTTGTACCGCTGATATTGGGTGGGTAACTGGTCATAGTTATATCATGTACGGCCCATTGAGTGCAGGGGCAACCTCATTGATGTTTGAAGGGATCCCTACCTGGCCCGATGCTGGCCGTTTCTGGGATATCGTGGAAAAACATAAGGTCAATATCCTATACACTGCGCCAACGGCTATACGCAGTTTAATGGGTTTTGGTACCGACCCCATCAAAGGAAAAGACCTGAGTAGCTTAAGGGTGCTGGGCACTGTAGGAGAACCCATCAATGAAGAAGCCTGGCATTGGTACGATGAAAATATTGGTAAGAAAAAATGCCCCATCGTTGATACCTGGTGGCAAACCGAAACCGGCGCCTGCATGATCAGCAATATGGCCGGTGTTACGCCTTCCAAACCAAGTTGGGCCACACTTCCCATGCCTGGCGTACAACCTATGTTGGTAGACGAGAATGGAAAAGAGGTCACTGAAAAAGACGAACATGGCATCTTAAAAGGGAACTTGGTCATCAAGGCACCATGGCCCGGAATATTACGAACAACTTATGGTGATCATGAACGATGCCGCACCAATTATTTTGCTACCTACCCCGAACTTTATTTTACAGGAGATGGCGCACTGAAAGATGAAAATGGTTTTTACCGCATCACCGGAAGAGTTGATGATGTATTGAATGTAAGCGGCCATCGCATCGGTACCGCGGAAGTGGAAAATGCCATCAATATGCACTCGGGTGTTATTGAAAGCGCAGTTGTAGGCTATACTCATGATGTAAAAGGACAGGGCATCTATGCCTATATCATTTACAACGGCAAGCATGGAGATGAAAATCTTACTCGTGCGGATATCAGCCTCACCGTTTCGAAGATCATTGGCCCCATTGCTAAACCGGATAAGATCCAGTTTGTAAGCGGATTGCCCAAAACAAGAAGCGGAAAGATCATGCGCCGGATCTTAAGAAAGATCGCCGAAGGGGAAACGGAAAACCTGGGCGATACGTCTACCCTGCTGGATCCGGCAGTGGTGGATGAAATTAAGAATGGAAAGATCTAAAAATCAATGTGCCATTGTTGGAGGCTTGACGGGTACATGTTCCGACACTAAATCATTAACTAAACAACCTGTTGCGGTAATAGTTCAACAGCTTATCTTTATTGTTATACTCTACAATTATGAAATCTATTCTTCGGTTTATTCTCAAAACAGCGCTGGCTGTTTTTATCCTGCTCAATATCGTAACCGCATTTCATGCGTATAAGTTTACCCATTTTTACGATGCCAGTGAAGTGAAAATAAAAAAGCAGGACGAAAAATCAGGCTGGGATAAAACCAAAGAGATATTATTTGGCATCAACGCTGTAAAAAAACAAAATACCATTGTACCCGATTCAAGTTTTCAAACCGTATGGCTCACCACCAAAAGTGGATTGAAATTACAGGCCTGGTATTTATCGGCCGATAGTGCGGTGGGTACAGTAGCCTTGTTTCACGGACATGGAAGTTCCAAATCGGCTATATTCAATGAGTCAATCGCCTTTCGGAAAATGCATTACAATACTTTTTTGTTAGACTTCAGAGCACATGGTAGCAGTGAAGGAAATACCAGTACCATTGGTTATGATGAAGCGGAGGATGTAAAATTATCTTATGATTTTATCAAGGACAGAGGCGAAAATAATATTGTACTCTGGGGCATCTCCATGGGAGCCGCCACCATCACCAAGGCCATCAATGATTATCCTATTCATCCTAAAAAGATCATTTTGGAAATGCCTTTTGGCTCTATCCTGAAAGCCGGAGAAGGCCGGATCAGGATGATGGGATTACCCGGTGAACCACTGGCAGCACTGGTTACATTTTGGGGAGGAGTAGAACATGGATTCTGGGCATTCAACATGAAACCAACTGAATTCGCCAAAAAAATAAGCAGTCCGGTTTTGCTGCAATGGGGACTTAACGACCCCAGGGTTTCCCGTCAGGAGATCGATGATATTTTTGCCAACCTGCCCGGTTCAAAAAAACTGGTGATCTACAATAATTGCGGACACGAAAGTCTGTGCAGCAAAGAAACCGAAAAATGGACCGCTGAAGTAAGTGCATTTTTAAAATGACCGACCCTAAAAAAATATCCATCCTCGATTACAGCTATGCATTGCCCGATGAAAAGATCGCCCTGCATCCTGCATTGGAAAGAGATGCATCAAAATTATTGATCTGGAATAAAGGACAGATACAGGAAGACCTGTATAAAAATATTGGAGACCATTTACCCGAGAACAGTTTTTTGGTTTTCAACAATACCAAGGTGATCAAGGCCAGGATCCGTTTTCAAAAACCTACCGGAGCCATTATCGAAATTTTTTGTCTGGAGCCATACGAAACCATCAATGAGTATAGTACCATCATGCAAAAAACCGGAACCGTAAAATGGAAATGCATGATCGGGGGAGCGAGTAAGTGGAAGGAGGGATGGTTAGAAAAAGAGTTGGCAGTTGACAGTAGGCGGTTGGCAGTTGGTCCAGAAAACTTTCAAGAGAATGCTGGTAATGGTAAATTCAGGGCTGAGCTGGTAGAAAAATTGAGTGATGCTTATGTGGTTTCATTTTCCTGGGAACCGAAGGAACTGAGTTTTGCAGCGGTACTGGAATCCATTGGTGATATTCCGCTGCCTCCTTATATCAAAAGAAAAACGGATGATGATGATACCGGAAGATATCAAACTATATATGCAAAGGATGAAGGATCTGTAGCTGCACCTACTGCGGGTTTGCATTTTACCGATGCGATCTTTAACCGTCTGCACAAAAAAAATATTCAAACAGATTATGTAACCCTGCATGTTGGCGCCGGAACCTTTAAACCGGTTAGCGCCGCTACCATGGCCGATCATGCCATGCATGCCGAATGGATCGATATCGATATCCATACCCTTGAAAACCTGCTGAACAATATTGAAAAACCCATCACCGCAGTAGGAACCACTACCCTCCGAACATTGGAAAGCCTGTATTGGATGGGATGCAAGCTGATCCTTGATCCATTGCTGAATCAGGTATCGCTTGATCAATGGGAGATCTATGCGTCGCCGCTTGCTGCACTTCAAATTACTGCAGACAAAGCATTGCATAGTTTGTTGGAATGGATGAAACTGAAACAGCTGGAGCGACTTTTCACACAAACACGCTTATTGATCGTGCCCGGTTATCGGTTCAGGGTAGCAAATGCGATCATCACCAATTTTCATCAGCCGCAATCCACGTTATTATTACTGGTAGCCGCGGCAATAGGCAATGAACCCGTTCAGGATGGATGGAAAAAATTATACCAGCATGCCCTGGATCATGATTACAGGTTCTTAAGTTATGGGGATGGCAGCCTGATCTTTATTTAACCCCGTCTTCCGTAATGGTTACCGGTGTACCCACCGGAATATATTCATACAATTCCTTCATCTCCGAATATTTGGCCGAGATACATCCATCGGTCCAATTATAAAAATTATCAACGGTCCATTCCTCATCAGGCCTTGTTGCATGTATGGCAATGCCATTGCCGATCTTCGCTTTAGCGGGAATGATCCCTTTCGCTTTTCTATCCGAAAATTTACGGAAACTATCGTCATTTGGATAATCGAGCAGCAACTCGGGGCCCCATTTGGGATGGATCTTTTTCAGGATGATCTTAAAATGCCCCGTAGGTGTTCGCTTATCGCCTTCCATCAACTTATCGGCCGGATCCCTGCTGCCAAATACCACCGGATAAGTAGCATACCAGCCTTCCTCATCATACACTTTTAATTCATAATCCTTTTTAGAGATGATGATATAATAATGATTCTCGGTGCTGTCGCCCCGCAGGTGTCTTTTATGCATCCGCCGTTCAGGCCCCTTATCAGTATGGGCCGGTATCACAAATGCCATTGAACCCAATACGATACTGATAAATAATACAGGAAAAATAAGTTTACGCGTCATTCGGAGAATTATATATTGAGTTTCATATCAAACCGTATGCCGTAAAAATAAAAACAGTACTCGACAACTCTTCGACAAGCTCAGAGTGACAGCTTTCTTTCGTGGTCTTGTCAGCCAGAGCTTGTCGAAGCACTGTCAGGCTGAGCTTGTCGAGGCCCTGCCGAAGCATTGCCGAAGCCCTGCAAACTGAGCTTGTCGAAGCCCTGTTGAAGCACTACCGAAGCCCTGTCAGGCTGAGCTTGTCGAAGCCCTGTTGAAGCATTGCCGAAGCACTGTCAGGCTGAGTTTGTCAAAGCCCTGCCGAAGCATTACCGAAGTCCTGTCAGGCTGAGCTTGTTGAAGTCCTGCCGAAGCATTACCGAAGCCCTGTCAGGCTGAGCTTGTCGAAGCCCTGCCGAAGAGAAATCATATTATTTATCCCTTGTATTGGAACAACTGTTAATTAAAATAAAAAAATAACCTTCAGCTAATACTGAAGGTTATTTACCCAGTTAACCCATCCGGCATTGGCCCGGGCCGCAGCCAGCATGGATTAGAGAGAGAGAAAGTTTACCAGTTGCTGAACCTGAATCCCACGGTAAAGGGTTTCATATCCAGACTATGTTGATACATTGATTGCGGACTATACGATCCATACAAACGTACAGGACCAATGCCCAGTTCGGCCACATATGAAAACTTGAATTTTTCCAGATCATAATCGCCTTTATTGCGCAGTTTTCCACGCTCACTGCTTTTTTGCTTATTGCGCTGGCTGTATAAATAACCGGCACTTACGCCAACGCTTATACTAAATCCTTTATTCTTATGAAAGGGATCGGTTGAATAATTCAACATCAGGGGCACTGTTAAATAATCAGCTGCAAGTTTATTCTTTGAAAAAGCAATGGAATCTTTGAAGATGAACGGAGATGATGATTGCAGTCCGCCTGAATAAGGTATGGTTCCTCCTTCTCTAAAACTAATGGGCGATTTGAAACGATAATTATTCAGTTCCAGTCCAAGCCCATACTTCAGGTTCAGGTGGTGCTGACTAATATTCAGTCGCTGCATGAAGATCCAGATATTTACATTCCGACTTTTGCCTCCCTTGAGTTTAAAATCATTTTTATCGAAAGCCGGATATCCAGGTCGGTTAACGAGATAACTGCCAGCAGTAGCATAATTGGTTTGATCTGAAAAACTGGATATGCCCATATCAAATATCCACCAGTTGGTACTTACATTGGAATGTTTTTTTCTTTGCTTTTCATTGCGGCCCATGGTAATATTGATACCATTATCAGATTTATTACCCGCTTTATTTTTGCCGTGTTTGATGATCACGATACCACCTATACGGATGGTATCTTTGGAATCACGGGTTAATGTTGAATCTGATTGAGCAGTTGCCGAAGTACAAAAGATAACTGCTGCTATCCAAATGGTTAGCCTTTTCATGTTGATGTTTTTTTAAAATGATTATTTTATTGCGATCTCAAAGCCAGCCAATTTAAGCCCATCGCCTGTTTTGATATTGGTATTCCGTTCTATCACTCGTTTTACTTTGCGGAAGAGTCCGCCCAGCTTAGAGTGTTTCGTATTGTTCTCTTCCATATACAACAGGTTGCTGGTAATATTATCCTCAGGGTTACCATTGTATACCGCCGTACGGGCTTTATTTTCTGTGGCCACCGAG
>CAIRHQ010000164.1 GCA_903878475.1 uncultured Bacteroidota bacterium
CGGTAGTTTTTTTGAGGATGGAAAAGAGATCAACAGCATAAGGGTAACTCCGCGCCGGCCTTATGAACCATTGTTCTCGGGCATCATCAATATTGTGGAGGGCGATTGGCGCATCCATAGTCTCGACCTCATCCTTACCAAAACTGCTCAGTTAGAGATCATCGACACCCTGCAGATCACACAGATCCATGTGCCGGCAGAAACTGATCTGTGGCGCGTGAAAAATCAGTTGCTGCATTTTAATTTCAAACAGTTTGGCATAGACGCTATTGGTAATTTCGTGAATGTATATTCCAATTACCGGATCAATCCGGTCTTTGCCAAGGATTTCTTCAACCGGGTAGTGATCAAATACGATACCGCGGTGAATAAACGTTCAAAAGCTTATTGGGACAGCATTCGGCCGGTACCACTTGAACTGGAGGAGAAAAAAGATTACCAGGTCAAAGACAGTATTTATGAAAGCCAAAGGGATTCTGGTATGAGCCGGAAGCTGGCCGACTCGCTCAATCACCGCCAGGGTAAATTAAAGCCCCTGCAGGTATTCTGGAAAGGATGGCGCAGGACTCATTACAGCCCTCAAGGCAATGTTTCCTGGCACATGGAGTCCATCATAAAATCATTAGAATATAATCCGGCAGAAGGGCTGGTGGTCAATCTGCATGCAGGGTATAACCGCTATATCAAAAGCTGGAAAACAAATTTTTCGATACAACCGCATATTCGATATGGATTCAGTAATACACACCTGAATGCATGGGCCGAAATGAGCTTTCGTACGCGCGACTGGGAGACGGACAAAAAATTCAAACGGCATAGTATTAATTTTTCAGGCGGCAAACGCGTTACCCAATTCAATAAAGAGAATCCTATTTCGGCACTCAGCAATAGCGTTAATGTACTTTTCTGGGGAGATAATTTCATGAAGACCTATGAAAATTATTTTGGCAGTATTGGCTATACCAAACGGTACGAGAATGGGCTTAGGGTTTCGGTGAATACTTTGTATGAAGACCGGATACCGCTGAACAATACGACCAATTTCACCTTTTTTAAAAAGGATACGATCAATATTACGCCCAACTATCCATACGAAAAGTTGAGTGCTCAGTTTATGCGGCATCAGGCATTTGAGATCAGTTTCGACATGAGCATCAAACCCGGTCAGCGCTATATCGAATTCCCACATAGCAAGATGGCGATCGGGTCTAAATATCCAACATTCAGTTTCAATTATACCAAGGGCATTGAATCTATTTTTGGGAGTGATGTCAATTTTGATAAATGGCGCTTGACCGTGCAGGATGATAAAAATTTCAAACTGGTGGGTTTGCTAAAATATAAGCTTGGGATCGGCGGATTCTTGAATACTAAAAAAGTATTTATTCAGGATTACCAGCATTTTAACGGGAACCGGTCAACCAATGCCAGTGAGTACGTGAATAGTTTTCAGCTCACCCCGTATTATGCAAACAGCACCATGAGCAGCTTCTTCAGTTTTGCGCATCTGGAACATCATTTTAACGGATTACTCACGAATAAGATCCCACTGTTCAGGCAACTGAACTGGAACCTGGTGGCGGGTACTAATGCATTTTATGTGAATAGTAAAAGCAATTATGTAGAGTTGTTTGCCGGTATCGAAAATATCTTTAAGATCTTCCGGGTTGATTTTGTAGCTGCCTATGCAAATGGAAGATCTGCTACCACTGGCATTCGTATCGGAACCGGAGGTGTAATAGGAGGCAATGTCAAGGTAAATTCAAGGAATAATAATGTAACCCTTTCTTTTTAGTTCAACTCAGCACTTCATGGCTATGCGCGAACGATTCTTTGCAAGTTCGTATATTTGCCACCAATTTGGTTTGCCCTGCAAGCATCCAATCTTGTTAAGATTTTCTGCATCGGCTGAATAATTTCATTCTGCGGGTACAGATACAAATTTATGTTATGGCCATTTTACACAACCGTGTGTCTCAAGCAGCGCTTAAAGAAAAGCTGTATGCTGAAACAGAACACCGCACCACCATTTCCTTTTACCGGTATTTTCCAATTTCCGATCCTGTTCAATTCAGAGATGAATTTTATATAGCCCTCGATGCACTAAAGGTATTCGGCAGGATCTATGTGGCGGAGGAAGGCATCAATGCGCAGATAAGCGTTCCCGATAGTTTGCTGGATAAGCTGAAAGCCTATCTAAATACTATAGAACCGTTGAAAGCCCTTCGCTTAAATATCGCGGTAGATGACGATGGTAAATCATTCTGGGTGCTGAAAATTAAAGTGCGCAGTAAAATTGTAGCCGACGGGATCTCTGATCCCGCATTCAGCATGGAAAAAAAGGGAGCTTATGTTGATGCGGTAGGCATGAATGAGATGCTCAAAAATCCCGATACCATCGTGATCGACATGCGCAATCATTATGAATATGAGGTTGGGCATTTTAACAATGCCATTGAAATACCCAGTGATACCTTTCGCGAGCAGTTGCCCATGGCGGTGGAGATGATGAAGGATCAGAAAGACAAGAACATCATCATGTATTGTACGGGAGGTATCCGTTGTGAAAAAGCCAGTGCCTATATGCTGCACCATGGATTTGAACATGTGTTTCACTTAGAAGGAGGCATCATTAATTATGCTAGGCAGTTAGGGGCTGCAAAGCTTGAATCAAAATTCATTGGTAAAAATTTTGTGTTCGATGATCGCTTAGGAGAGCGCATCACTCCGGATGTGATCGCCAAATGTCATCAGTGTGGAGCACCGGCAGATACCCATACCAATTGCAAGAATGATGGTTGTCATCTGTTGTTCATTCAATGTGAGGCCTGTGCTCAATTGTATGCTGGTTGTTGCAGTACGAGCTGCAAGGAAGTATATGAGCTGCCAATGGAAGAACAAAAAGCCATGCGGAAAGGCTTGGAAAAGGGGATGATGGTTTTCAATAAAAGCAAACAACGCTTAAGGCCAAGGTTGGATGAGCTGAATAGAAAATAATTTTTTGAAACTTCAGATAAAAATGAACATATGGAAAACGAACTTGAAATAGGCGACCTGGTAGCTTTTAAAGCAGACCCCAGTATTAAGTTAGTGGTTACCGGAATTGGGAAGGATGGCTATGTATTGCTGCGTTATTTCGATAAAGCTGCGGGCGACTTTAAAAAAGTGGAATTGCCGGCGGTGTGTTTCATTAAAACTACCTAGCCGATCCGGTAAGCATTAATTATAGATCCAAAGCAACACCGGCTTGTCGGATGATTTAATGTATTTGCCGAGGGTACTCAGGAAGTTGGGTGCCACGATGGGGCAACCCGCACTTTGATAAATATGCCTTGGATAAGTTTCTGTTTCCGGAACATAACTGTCGGAATGCAGTACAATGGCCCGCTCAAAGGCCTTGCTGTTGCTGGGTTCCAGTCCATATAATTTATACGATAACCCATAGGTTCCATTATATGAAGTGCCGATCTTATATTTTCCTAATGAAGTAGCATTGCTGTTGGGCATATTAGAAAACAATAATTGATCGTTACAGTCGGGGGTATACGAACCACTACCATGCGATACCAGCGAACTCGCTTCAATAGAATCCTTTTTTATATTGTATACAAAGAATCTTTTTTTACCGGAAGGAAGTGACATATCGATGAGGAAGCAATACTCATCATTGAAGCCGTTCTGTTTCACAAATTCAGGAACCTGTTCGGTTTTTTGTTTCAGTCGACCGGCAGCCAATTTCAATTTTGTATTGATCTGGTTGTAAGAAGTATCTCTAACCGGAGGGGTAATATTGCCGGTGCCAGAAGAATCTTTTTCCAACAGGGAAGAAGACTTATTGGAAGAAGGGCCCTTCACATAGCTATCCTGTGGTTGTTGCCATACCGCACCCTTTGAATGTGTAGATACATTCAGCAAGAGCAAAGCAGCACATATTTTCTTTAACGATCTCAACTGTTTGGAGAATTTAGATGTTACGAAAAAACAGGAATCATTTTTTATGTTATGAAGCAATAATTTCTTATATAAAGCTACTCCAAAGGCTGCAAATTCTATGCTAATTTCAGCGCATTTGCGCATTTAGTAAATTCTTAACAGCACAGGTATTCAGGCCTGTTTAAAGAAATTTTAAACCATCATGTAATGCACTGATATTCAGCTCCCAAAAAGATATCTTATTCTATACCAGATTGGGTGAATAGGGCTGCCACCAACAAGGATATATTCTTGTAAGGGGGAACATATTCCTGGAAATAATCATACACCTGCTTATTTGACTTGAACTGGGTGTCCAGTCTTTGCCAGATATTGGCCCAGTTAATGTCTTTTTCGGTGAGTAATTGGTCATTGATCAGGCGCAATAAAGGTTCGTTCACGGTTTTGGAACCCACTTGTTTTGTAGAGATCACCTGGGCGTCTGGGCTTTTCTTCAGCAGTTCAAAAATTTCGGTATAGCCGCCACATGAGCCAAGAATGGCTAATCTAACGGCGGGGGTTACTCGTTTTAAGCTATTCTGCAGGTGGTAACTATGCCCGCGGTGTATAAGGA
>CAIRHQ010000165.1 GCA_903878475.1 uncultured Bacteroidota bacterium
GCCCACTGCTAACTGCCAACCGTCAACTGCCAACTTATCCGCAACCCGGTTCTCGTATGCTCCTGGATCTTGAAGCGATCATCTAACCGCATTCCCAATACCCAAATAATACGTTTGTTAGATTCGATGACCCAAACTTTTTCTTTGTCGGCGATCGACAATTTTTGATCAATGAAAAAACGGCTCAGCTTTTTTTTCTTATTCATCCCCAGCGGATAAAAATAATCACCAGGCTTCCAGGGCCTGAGCAGCAATGGAAAACTAATAGATGCCTGGTCTACCAATGCAGTATGAGCGTCTTGTTGTTTTAGCTGGTCGGCTCCGGCAGGCGCTGAAAAAAATATTGTTTTTGTAGTTAGTGTTCCTCCGGCAAAACTCAATTCCGTATCAGCAGATTCAATGAGCAAATGCTGTTGCAGTTCCTGTTGGTTAGGTACAATGATGAGCCATTTTCTGTTGCGGATGATGCGGTGTGTGGCAGACTGAACATATTTTCCCGATTCGCTATTGAGCAAGCCCAGCACCATATCTGTTTGATGGGCAGTGAACCCGTAATCACGGATCAGTTCAAACAAAATGGTTTGTAAGGGAGACTGCTTAGCCAGTTTCAACACAGAGATATGCACTTCATTTCCCTTAATTTCCAGCAATTTTCTTTTGTACAATTCAATGGCCTGATTATACAAGATTTCCGCTTCACTGAACCGCTGAATATTGCGGATCAGGTTCTCGGATGCCTCCGGGAAATGCGATTGCACTAAGGGGATCACCTCATTTCTGAAAAAATTGCGGGTATAGATATTCTCAGCATTGGTATGATCTGTGACGAATTCCAACCCCTTTTCTTCAACAAAAGCCTCCAATTCTGCCCTCCTTATATATAATAGTGGCCTGACCACTCTGCCCACAATGGGCTGTATCCCATGCAAGCCCCGAATCCCCGTTCCCCGGAAAAAATTCATCATCACGGTTTCCATATTATCATCGGCGTGGTGGGCGGTGACAATGTATGAGAACTCATGTTGGAGGTTCGAAGTTGGATGTTGGATGTTAGGAGAATTAAAATTCTTGGAGTCTTCGATTAATTGATGAAACCATTCGTACCGGAGGTCGCGGGCGGTTTCTTCGATCGATTTTTTTGAGGCTTTTGCAATATCAGCTGTATCAAATCCCTTTACAAAAATCTCTACTCCATATTTTTTAGCCAAAGACCTTACAAATGCCTCATCCCGGTCACTATCAGTGCCGCGTAAACGAAAATTACAATGCGCAATACTGAAAGTATAACCCGCCATGCTGCACAATTCACAAAGCGCCACCGAATCAACTCCCCCGCTCACCGCCAGCAATAGATGACCTGCAGGATTGAACAGGTTCTCCTTTTTGATATAAGCGGTGAATTTTTCGAACAACTGCATGTTTTCTAACGTTTAAGGGTTTAAGGGTTTAAGTCGTTTAAAGTTGGTTTAGGTGTTTAGTTGTTTAGGGACTCCGTTAAATTTGGAGTTTTCAATCCTAATGAACTGCCCACCTCCAACTTCCAACTTCCTCCCGAAAGCTTTCGGGACAACCTCCAACAAAATTTCGTCACTCCTCCACATCCTCCAGCGCCGCCCTCAATTCATTGAACGCATGGGTATCTCCTGCCAGCTTGGCTTCTTCCATGCCGCGTTTATATACCCGAATGGCCCGGTCAAAATCTCCTACCCTTTCCAGCAATTTTGCCAGGTGATAATAAGAACCAATATATGTTGGTTCGCGCAATAATATTTCGTTGAACAGGGCCCGCGCATCCTCATCATTTCCAACCTTGATGTATTCGAGCGCCAATGCATGCTGCAGAAAACTATCCTTGTCGGAGGTCTTCATATATTCCAATAATTTCTCGATCCTGCTCATGTTTTAATTATTTTTTTTCTTTTTTTTGCACCCTATTCCTTCAAGCCTTATCTTTGCATTAGTTGCATAAACAACTTTTTATCCCGCTCACTGTTTCCGGATGAAAAACGGTGCGCTCTTGCAAAGTTGACCATTTTAATTTTAAAATCAGTTTTTCATGAAGATACTTGTCTGCATCAGTAAAACGCCGGACACTACGGCAAAAATAGCCTTCACCGATAACAATACGAAATTCGCATCCGAAGGCATCCAATGGATCATCAACCCTTACGATGAATGGTATAGTCTGGTAAAGGCTATCGAACTCAAAGAAGCCGATCCTTCCATCATTATCCACCTCATCACGGTTGGCCTGGCCGATACCGAACCCATTATCCGCAAGGCCTTAGCCCTGGGCGGTGAAGAAGCCATTCGGGTAAATGCCGATAGTCATGATAGTTTTTTTATCGCCAGTCAGATCGCGGCCATCGCCAAAGAAGGCCAATACGACCTGGTATTCACCGGTAAAGAAACCATCGATTACAATGGTTCTTCCATTGGCGGTATGGTTGCAGAATTACTCAACCTCCCTTATGTATCACTAGCCACTTCCTTCAGTCTGGAAGGAAACAACGCCACCATGATCCGCGAAATTGAAGCCGGCGAAGAAACCAATAAAGTGCAACTACCCCTGGTAGTGAGTTGCCAGAAAGGAATGGCCGAGCAACGCATCCCCAACATGAAAGGGATCATGGGCGCCCGCAGCAAACCCCTGAAAGTAGTGGAACCTGTGGCTGCCGAAAGCTATACTTCCATATCGGCTTTTGAACTTCCTCCTGTAAAGGCGGGCGTAAAACTGGTGAGTCCGGATACCCCGGAAGAACTGGTTAGATTATTACATGAAGAAGCCAAAGTATTTTAAAAAAATAAAACGCATTATATGTCAGTACTTGTTTTCCTCGACCAATCTGATGGTCATATAAAAAAATCTTCGTTTGAGGCTGCCAGTTATGCTGCCAAGATCGCTGAACTTACCGGCACCAACGCAGAAGCGATCGTTTTGGGTACCGTTACAGACGAGCTCAGCATACTGGGTCAATATGGCATCAGCACCGTGCATACGGTTGCCAATGAAACCCTTAACCAGATCGATGCTCAGGTGTATACCCAGATCATTGCGGCAGCGGCCACAAGCATCAATGCCAATGTTGTGGTATTCTCAAATAATTTTAGTGGCAAGGCCATCGCACCCAGATTAAGTGTGCGGTTAAAAGCAGGTCTGGTAGCCGGCGCAGTAGCCCTTCCCGACCTGAGTAATGGATTTGTGGTGAAGAAAAATGTATTCAGCGGAAAAGCATTTGCCCATGTAGCCATCAACTCGCCCATCAAGATCATTACCCTTAACCCGAATTCATATTCTGTGGTATTGGGCACTGCTTCAGCAACAGTGAGCACTTTTACTACTGAATTTGATGCTGCAAAAGTGCAGGTAACCGATAGCAATAAGATCATAGGGGAAGTTCCGCTCAGTGAGGCAGAACTGGTGATCAGCGGAGGCCGCGGATTAAAAGGACCCGAGAACTGGGGACTGGTAACCGATCTGGCAAAATTATTAGGCGCCGCCACGGCCTGTAGCCGGCCGGTAGCCGATGTAGACTGGAGGCCGCATCATGAGCATGTGGGTCAAACAGGACTGGCCATTGCCCCAAATCTTTATTTTGCCATTGGTATATCAGGCGCTATTCAACACCTGGCCGGGGTAAACAGGAGCAAGGTGATCGTGGTGATCAATAAAGACCCCGAAGCCCCTTTCTTCAAAGCTGCTGATTATGGAATCGTAGGCGATGCCTTTGAGGTAATGCCCAAGATCATTGAAGCGGTAAGGAAACTAAAACAGGCATAATTCCATCAAACTATGTATAAAAAGCCTTTCAACATTATTTGAAAGGCTTTTGTTTTTATATTTGCTTTCTAATCAGCATGAAATTTCAGTAGGAACGGCTATGAAAAAAATAGAACTGGAAATTGTGGCACTTTCACACAGCATCACCCAAACGCATTCTTATGCCGTGGTGCTGGGAGAAGTAAATGGAACCCGAAGGCTTCCGATCGTGATCGGTGGTTTTGAAGCGCAGGCCATCGCCGTAGCCCTGGAAAGAATGAGTCCGAGCCGACCCCTCACCCACGACCTCATGAAAAATTTTATGCTGGCCTTCAATGTTGAATTGCACGAAGTGGTAATCAACGATCTGCAGGAAGGGATCTTTTTCAGCAAACTGGTTTGCAGTTCGGCCAATGATACCGTAGATATTGATTCCCGAACATCCGATGCCCTGGCCCTGGCCGTACGGTTCGGCTGCTCCATTTATACCTATGAAAATATTTTGGAACAGGCCGGCATATTTATGGAAGAAGATGGCAGTAATAAAAAAGAAGCAGCCACGGTAACTTCAGAAAGCGGTGGAACCAATGACCTTAAATCGCTTTCATTGGAAGAACTGAATGCCTTGCTAAGTGAAATACTGGAACAGGAAGATTATATTCGGGCCATCGCCATCCGAGACGAGATCAAGAGCCGAAAGAAAAAATAGGTTCAACCTTTCATTACCCGGTTTAAAACTCCACCATGATCGTTTTTCCAAATTGTAAGATCAACCTGGGATTACATATCCTCGGCAAAAGGGAAGACGGCTATCATAACCTGGAAACTGTTTTCTATCCACTTCATTTGACTGATGTACTGGAACTGTTGCCCACGAAAGAAAACTCCAATTCCTTTTCTTTTTCACAAAGCGGTTTAACCGTAGAAGGTTCTTCCTCAGATAATCTTTGTGTAAAAGCATATCAATTGCTGAAAAAAGATTTCCCCTTCCTGCCCGCCATGAAACTTCATTTGCATAAGGCGATACCGATGGGCGCCGGATTGGGTGGCGGCTCAGCTGATGGAGCATATACCTTAAGCTTATTGAATGATAAATTCTTTTTACAACTAGACCAGAAAACCCTGTTGCAATATGCCGCAGCGCTGGGCAGTGATGGCCCTTTCTTCATCATCAATAAACCCTGTTATGCCGGTGGTCGCGGCGAATTACTGGAACCTGTTCCCATCAGCCTTA
>CAIRHQ010000166.1 GCA_903878475.1 uncultured Bacteroidota bacterium
CCATACCCGGCCATCTTTTAGTATAAAAAGCGGATCAGTATAGATATCCTTTCTGCCATAAGGTGCCAGTCCCATCAATTTCCCCGCATCATCATAACTACCGAAACAATAATTGGCAGCCATAGCATATAATCCTCCAATAGAATGGTTGGTGATGGGAAGGCGTGCCGACCCCGCGGGCCCCATATTACCGATCACCGAAAAATCTTTAAAAATAGGCAGCAGATCTTTTCCATTAAAGAAATAGAAACTGTCTTTTTCTGCGTATACCCCCGGCTGTGACCCTATATCTTTCGGGATAAAGGCATCGGTGAGATCATCACATTGCGCATAAAAACTTCCGCAGCCATCAATGACCATGATATTGCATGTGCTAAATGGAGATCGGCCCACGGCACTCCAGGCATGGGCCAGATGATGAGAGATACTGACAAAGGGGATTTCTGTGTAAGCCTCAAATAATCGCTTTCCCCGGTAATTATCTTTTTTGATCTCGTCTTTTTCGAAATTGGCTGATTGTACTACCAGGGATAGGTCTGAAACCTTAATGCCTGCCGTGTTCAAACAATACTGTACCGTGTTGGCATCATTACCGCCATCATGCTTGATGCGGGTAAGGCGCTCTTTTTCAATGGCAACAATAATTTTACCGTCTTTCAATAAACAGGAAGAACCATCGTGGCTAAGGCCAGTGCCCAATACATAAATGGGTTTACTCATGGGCCTGAAAACTACACATTAAAATTGATTAAGCCGTTTTTCGGGAGATCAAATTGTTGATGGCGATGCTATTTTTATAGCCTTTTTTATCGAAGAGTATTTCAATACTTCCAAAATCAAAACCATTGCCTGAAGCAAAATGAATGATCACTTCTTCACGGTTTGTATTGGCGGCAACCAGCGTGTGTTTAGAATAGTTAGTGGCATGTCCGCTAATGATCAGATCCAGGTTAACGGATTGCTCAGCCAGTTTACGATCGTCTAATTGATGGGCATTCTTATATCCAAGTTGAGAAAGGCAAACCACAATTTGGCAATCGCGTGTTTTCTTTAAATAAGTACTCAGGTTGTTGATCTTATCTACGCTTACGGCTTCCGAATGGCTTGCAGTGATAATGCCGATCTTAATATCTCCCTTGTACATGATCTTGTAATCTCCAAGCTTGATGTTATCATCCTGTCCTTGATTGATGGCTACATCATAACGGAGATTATTTGGAATTTCTTTAAGCTGACTGCCGGTATGCAACATCACGATATTGGCAGTGGCTTTTTTTATGGCATTCATCTGTTGATGTGCACTGCGATGGTCACTGTCGGTTCCGGTATGTAAGAAAATGATCTTGTTGTTATTGACAGATGATCCTGTAACAGGTAAAAATGAGTTTGCAATTGATTTGAAAGGGTTGGTAACCAAAAATGCCGAGCTGGCAAGACTGCTTTGGAGAATGAAATTCCTTCTCGTGTTCATGTGGAAAAATTTAATAGTTTCTGCTAATCGATGACAAAATACGATTTCTGTTTTAATTTCCAAATTAAAATAATGTGATTTTTGCTATTATGGTTTACTTGGAAATTGAATTCCGGCTAAAATAAATATCTTCACTTCCCGGCCCGGAATCGGGGCATCAAATTTTAGGTATCATGGTTATGTTGGAAACAGAAGCGGCAAATTTTAAGGCATGTGTTGATTTTTTACAGCATATTGGCATGACCGTAAATTTCGGGACGATAGAAGGCGATTCATTCCTGCCGGGATTATCCATTGATTCGGGATGTATAATTATTGACCAGGATAAACTTATATACCCGGGCGATATTTTACACGAGGCGGGGCATATTGCCGTGGTGCCTTCCGAAGAGCGGGCAACGCTGAATGCAGAATCTATTGGAAACCGCCCCAACCGTGAGGCAGAAGAAATGATGGCCATTGCCTGGTCGTATGCAGCCTGCATTCATCTGGAAATAGACCCTTATTTTGCATTACATGAGGGTGGCTATAAAGGCGGCGGTAATTTTATTGCCGATAATTTTAAAGAAAAAAAATATTTCGGGTTACCCATGTTGCAATGGGTGGGCATGACCTATGATGAAAAGCGGGCGGCGGAATTGCAGGCAGAGGCTTACCCGCATATGATCAAATGGATGAGAGATTAATAATTAAGTAAATAAAAATATAGTAAATAAATGAAGCTAGGATTGCTTTTCCCCTTGTCGAATGTTCATCCCAGTATTGGCTCGGGCTTTGTGCTGGGGTTGAAGGCCATGCTGGCAACAAAACAGTTACAGGATGCAGTGACTATCATTAAAGAGCCCATTGGTTTTGGCGGTGGCGAAAAAGAAGTATACCAGAAAGCAGAAAAATTACTGATGGTTGATGAAGTGGATCTGTTGATCGCTTTTGTAGATGAAAAAGCATTTGAATTGCTCAATCCCTTGATACAGGCTGCTGATAAACCGGTGCTATTGGTAAATGCCGGCGCCAATTACCCATTGAATTGGGTGGCACAGCCTAATGTGATCAGGCTCAATCTTCAACATGCATTTTCCTGTTATTTATCGGGTACCCTGGCAGCACAGGGAGGCAATAAGCAAGGAGCCCTGGTTTCCAGTTTTTATGATTGCGGATATTTACATACAGCGGCTATCGTAAATGGGTTTACTGAAAACGGAGGACAAATGCTGCATAATTATATCAACAACCAGCGATATGATGAAGGATTTGAGATCGGCCAGCTCACTGATTTTATTACTGCCAATCCTGCCTGTACACAATTGCTTTCGGTATTGGATGAATTGCCGGCTTCATTGGTATATGATCGATTGAAACAATATAGTGCTGCAGTACCCATTCATCTTTACGTTTCTCCCATGATGTTGCAGGGGGCTGCATTAAAAAATATTGAATCAGGATTCATTCATGCGGTAGATGGATTTTTGCCATGGCATGCTGGTCTTGCTCATGAATCCAATCAACTGTTCATTAATAGCTGTAAAGAAAAGGCTTCTATATTTTCTTTATTGGGATGGGAGACAGGCTTGATCATTGCTGAATTGAAGCCAGATCCGCAGCAGGACTGGAATGGAGATGCAGTGATCGCTTCGTTACTAAACAAAAAAATTGAAGGGCCACGCGGAACATTGACGCTGGATCTGGATACCCAAATATATATGGCGCCCCTGTATCATTATTATAAGTCTGAGGGAACCAGCCATGCAACAATAGAACCAGTGAGCGATTTGGAAAAAGGCTGGAAGGCATTTACGTCAAAATCAACCGAGGGTCACGTTACCGGCTGGATGAACACTTATTTATGCTATTGATCTATGAATGAAAACAAACTGATATTACTTTGTGGCAGTAGGATAGCGCTTCCTGTGATGCGTGACCTTGTATTTTATAAGCAGCTGGGCGTAGTAGTGATCCCGGAACATTGTACCGAATTCATTCAACAGGTACAAATGCTTTTAAAGGATATGTCAATTCCTATTCTGGTGGTGAACAGAAAGAATTATGTGATGGAATTGGAAAAGGCGGTAAAAAAATATTCAATCAGCATTGGCCTGATGGCCACCTTTACTTATAAATTGCCGGCTTCCGTTTTCCGGCTTCCAAGCAAAGGATTTTACAATTTACATCCCGGGCCCCTACCTGGGTATCGTGGCCCCGATCCCATATTTCAGCAGATCAGGAACCAGGAACCATTTGTCGGGATCACCCTGCATAGAGTAGATGAAGATTTTGATACCGGTGCTGTGGTGCTGTTTGAAAGGATCAAGCTGCTGGATACGGATACCTATGGAACAGTAACTACCAAATTATCCGAGCTATCATCCCGCATGGTGAACACCCTGATCAAAATGACCGGATTTGATTTTGAAATTCCTTCCCGACCGCAGGATCAGGCCTTGGCAAAATATTTTCCCCGGCAGGGAGCATCTGATATTACCATTGATTGGAAAAATATGGGGGCCGCCACAATCATTGCCTTAATGAATGCGTGTAATCCATGGAATAAGGGGGCAGTGGCTCAACTTAACAATAAAATAATCCGTTTGTTGGAGGGTGATAAATTAGCAGAAAAATTAAACAAACCACAGGAGCCAGGGACCATCATAAATTTTACTGACCATGCGATGGAGATTGCTTGTTTGAATGGAGAGTGTTTATCCATCAGGATTATATCAGTTGATGAAGGCATCATGAGTGCAATCAGATTGTTGCAACTTGGAATCATTGCCGGGAATCGCTTTCAATAATTTTATGTAAACGGAGAATCGTAAAACTACGCATGTGGGAATTTTTCTATCTAAAAATTTGCACATGTTAAATTGTTCTGCTACATTTATGCATTGAGACAGAACTAATTGTAAATCATTGAAATGATTATTCAATGATTTGAATAAAGCCATTGTTGCTTTAATAATACTCCGTTTCAGCCATCCATTTTCCTTTAAAAATTCCATTTAATTTTTTAATTATTTAATGTTATAAGCATACTATTATGTCTACACCTTTAATTGGCCAGGTAATGATCTTTGGTGGAAATTTTCCTCCGCTAGGTTGGGCCGCCTGCAATGGGCAATTATTATCCATTGCTCAGAATTCAGCTTTGTTTGCTCTCATCGGTACTACCTATGGGGGAGATGGGGTTAACACATTTGCTTTGCCTGATCTTCAAAGTCGTGTACCTATTTCACAGGGTCAGGGCCCAGGGTTACAAAACTATGTAATGGGTCAAACCGGTGGACTTGAGTCGGTGACTTTACTTACTAGTCAACTTCCTGCCCATGCGCACACCGCAGCATGTAATACTGCGGTGGGTAATACAACTGACCCTACCAATAATTATTGGGCTGCTCAACCAGCCTTGGTGCAATATGCGCCACCTGCATCAACAGTATTGATGAAAAATACTGCCATTGCATCAAGTGGTGGTGGGCTTCCGCATAGCAATATTATCCCTTACCAAGCAATTAATTATGTGATTGCAGTGGAAGGAGTTTTCCCGTCAAGAAATTAATTCGTTAGCAAAAAAAAAATATTATGGCTTTAGATCCTTTTATATCAGAGATACAAATATTTGCATTTGATTTTCCGCCACGTGGCTGGGCAACTTGTTCCGGTCAATTGCTATCCATCCAACAAAACACGGCCTTATTTGCTTTGTTGGGTACTACCTATGGTGGTAATGGCACTACAAATTTTGCCTTGCCCGATTATAGAGGCAGGGTTCCCATGCATATTGGTGGGTCTTTATCAATACAACAGGGCCAAAGTGGAGGAGAAGAGAATCATACGCTTACAGTAAATGAAATGGCTTTGCACACGCATCAGGTAAAAGCCAGTAGCGCCACCGTTAACCTTCCTAATCCGTCGGGCAATCTATGGGCGAAGGGAGCAGATGATGCGGGTTTCAGCAGTTCGGCAGGCTCAACAATGAGTACAAGTGCAGTAAGCCAAACAGGTTCTAATCTGTCGCACGAGAACCGGTCGCCTTTTTTGGTGTTGAATTTTTGTATCGCCATTCAGGGCATTTTCCCTTCACGTAATTAAAATTTAATTATTAAAAATATTATTCAATGGATCCATTTATAGCAGAAATCCGAATTTTCGGTTGCAATTTTCCTCCTCAAGGTTGGGCACAATGTAACGGGCAGCTTTTGCCGATAGCACAGAACACGGCTTTATTTTCTCTACTAGGAACCACTTATGGAGGTAATGGCCAAAGTAATTTTGGCTTACCAAACTTACAGGGTGCTGCTCCAATTGGAATGGGACAGGGGCCAGGATTAAGTCAATATTTTGAGGGGCAAACTGGTGGATCATCATCGGTTACATTAGTAGCTAGTCAGATACCCTCTCATACCCATAATGCAGTGGCAACAGATGGTAGTGGCAGTACTGCAAGTCCTACAAATGCCATATGGGCTACTCCGTCCGTCGACCGCGACATCAATTTTTATGAAGGAGCTTCAGCAACAACAGTGAACATGAATGCTGCGGCTTTGGCCATAACCGGAGGAGCGCAGCCGCATAATAATTTGATGCCTTATCTGGGATCAAATTTTTGTATCGCCCTGTTCGGTGTCTTTCCGGCCAGAAATTAATCATAGACAGAATTTTTTTGATAATCATGAAGTTTTTTAAACGGTTAGCTACTGCTTAAATAAATAAACCAACCAGCCAGATGAAACTATTGAACCTTTTTGCAACAGGCAAATTCAATTTCCTGTTCAGTAAAAAAAATATTGCATTGATATTGTCA
>CAIRHQ010000167.1 GCA_903878475.1 uncultured Bacteroidota bacterium
ATTCGCCCACTTCTCTTCCTCCTGAAATGATATTACTAACGCCTTCGGGTACCTGATTTTTCTTGAAGACCGATTGAATGATCTGTTGACAGGCAATCCCGCAAAGGGGTGCTTTTTCGCTGGGTTTCCAAACGCAAACATCTCCGCAAACCCATGCCAGCATACTATTCCAGCTCCATACGGCTACTGGGAAATTAAAAGCAGATATCACACCCACGATCCCTAACGGATGATATTGTTCGTACATGCGGTGCCCCGGACGTTCGCTGTGCATGGTGAGGCCGTGTAGCTGACGGGATAGTCCTACCGCAAAATCACAGATATCGATCATCTCCTGAACTTCGCCTAAGCCTTCCTGTAAGCTCTTGCCCATTTCATAACTCACCAATTTGCCCAGCGGATCTTTGTGTAGCCTGAGGGCTTCTCCCACCTGCCTAACAATATCCCCGCGTTTGGGTGCAGGCCATTGGCGCCATTCTAAAAATGCAGCCTGTGCTTTTCTGATCACGGCATCATAAGCAGCCGCATCGGTACTGCCCACACTGCCGATCAGTTTTCCATTTACAGGTGAATATGAATTGATTTTTTTACCCTTGCTGGGGATGGTTTTTAAACCGGTGAATACGCCCTGATTATGGGCAGCGATCCTAAGTTTTTTCAAGAAATCCATGAACTGCGAATTATTAGTGAGTTGCTTTTTGCAGGCTGCAAGTTACGATTTCCTGTCAATGGAAAAACTGATTGAGGTGGGGGGTGGGACGGTTGGAGGTTGGAGGTTGGAGGTTGGAGGTTGGAGGTTGGAGGTTGGAAGTATTTAGGGCTTTAAAGTTAACGAAATCCCTAAACTCCTCAACTCCTCAACCAGTTCTACCAACCCTTAAACGACTTAAACCCTTAAACGTTTAAACGTTTAGTACTGCTCCTGAGCATTCGGAAAATCACGAGCCTTCACATCGCTGATGTATTGAGTAACGGCCGTACTTACTTGTTCATGCATATTCAGGTATTGCCTTAAAAAACGGGGCTTGAATTCGGTATTAATGCCCAGAAGATCGTGCATCACCAGTACTTGTCCATCGCAATCGCCACCGGCTCCGATGCCAATGGTGGGTATATGCAGACTTTCGCTGACTGTTTTAGCCAGTGCAGCAGGTATTTTTTCCAGCACAATGGCAAAGGCGCCGGCCTCTTGCAATAGCAGGGCATCCTGTTTTAATTTTTCTGCCTCATCAAATTCCTTTGCGCGTACAGTATAGGTGCCGAATTTATAAATGCTTTGTGGTGTTAGTCCTAAATGCCCCATCACCGGGATGCCGGCACTTACAATTTTTTTAATGGAGTCGATGGCTTCTGCACCGCCTTCCAGTTTGATGGAATGTCCGCCCGTTTCTTTCATGATGCGGATGGCAGAGGCCAGTGCAATATCAGAATTGGATTGATAAGAGCCGAAAGGCATATCCACTACTACCAAACAACGATCGATGCCCCGCACCACGCTTTGTGCGTGATAGATCATTTGGTCAAGGGTAATGGGCAGTGTGGTTTCATGTCCGGCCATTACATTGCTGGCACTATCACCTACCAGTATGATATCTATTCCTGCACTGTCGAATATCCTGGCAAAGGAAAAATCATAGGCCGTGATCATGGAGATCTTTTCTCCGGCCGCTTTCATTTTTTGCAGGGTGTTGGTGGTGACTTTCTTTATTTCTTTTTGAACAGACATGCCGGAATTTTTTATAAAGCTATTTTCTTTTCTTTATAATCTTTGGTTTTTCTTCCGGAAAAATAACACCCCAGTAATCGGTGAGTCCGAGGGTTATACCACTACTGGTTACCACCGTTATTCTGGGTACCAGTGCGATCAGCTTTGAGTAGAGTTTTTCCTTTTCAAAATCGAAATAAAGGTCCTGGATCAGGGTAAAATGGTAAAGACTATCGTAATTCATTTCCGCGATCATTTTTTTAACACCCACTTCATTGCCTAAACTATCGTACATGGGTACCAGCATAGGAGTCGATTTATAGGCTTCAATTTTTTTAGGGTCCAGGATATGATTGTTATCGGGGAGTACTGATTTTTCTGTATCATAGGCCTTTATCTTGTTGGCTTTTATATCATGATAGAGCAGGCTGCTCAGGTTCCAGTTTTTTAAAGTGAGGATCTTATTTTCTGTACCGGCGATATCGGTATTGGGGAAAATGGTCAGACTGTTACTGGCTCGGCCCATATAGATGGCTGAAGGAGGAATAGTGGTATTATGCGTAGCGGCATCATTAAAAGCAAAGTTTGATGTTTCAAGATATTGTGCTTCAGTTTTCCGCTCATCTTTTTGTTTGGTATAGATCACCGGTGATATAAGAATGTTCTGTATTTGCAGGCGGTGGTTCTTATAATACAGCAATTGTTTTACTTTGAAAAAGGAGAGCCGGTTCTTTAACAGGCAGGTCTGGCAACTGTTGGCATCCGAATTAAAAATTGTTTCTGAGGCGTCATTGTTCTCTTCCGCAAAGAACTGCCAGTTCATTTTCAATGGGTCAAAAACGGCAGGTTGTTTCGCTGTATTAAATTCTTTTTCCTGGATGAGTTGAGGGGTCACGGCCATGGCAGTACTATCTTCCAGATAGGATATAGCACCAGCTTGATTCAGTTTTTTCTGATAAAAATTACGGATGCTGTAGTTCTCATTCTTTGGTGTAAGGTCCATAAAAGAATGATAGATGACGGCCCATTTTACAGCCGTATCGGTTTGTATAAAATTGGCATATTCCTGTTGATTTTGGGCAATGATGCTGGTTGTAAAAAAAAGGGCAATGAAGGAGAGGGTAATTTTCATTTTTTTTTATTTTGAAACGGGTGAGGTGGAGGATATAGTGTATCGGAAATGTTAAAATGGGACATTGAACGTTTAAATCGTTTAAGGGTTTAAGTCGTTTAAGGTTGTTTGAGGAATTTATGAAATTTCGATAACTTAATAAGCCGACGAAATTAATGAACCTCCAACTTCCAACTTCCAACTTTATACTTTAAACTATGAACTAACCTCCTCCCACAAATGATGGATCAATCCATCTGCCAGTCCGATCCTGGGTACATAAATATTTTCGGCACCGGCCCAGCGCATGGCATTGATATAGATGAGCAGGGCAGGAACGATCACATCGGCACGGTCGGGGCGCAGGGTATATAAATTGATCCTTTCTTCCAATGAAACACTGCTCAGTTCTTTATGATAATCTTTTAGCAATTCGAGTGGGAGGGGTTTGCTGTCTTTTCTTTTGCTCATCGAAAACACCTTATTGATATTTCCCCCCGTACCAATGGCCACCACTTCTTTTTGTCCTTTAGTGGCTAATTTGATGCCTTCTTTCATAGCATCCCAGCTTTTTTCTTTAACCAGATCCTTGAGTAAGCGGATGGTGCCAATATTAAATGACTCTTTGAAACTAAGTTTGCCATTGCTGAAAAAAGTAAGTTCGGTGCTACCGCCACCTACATCAATATACATGTAACTATGGTCATTGTCGAGGTGCTCGGCATAATGGTTCTCATAAATAAATCCTGCTTCCATTTCTCCGCTGATGATCTCGATCGAGATATCGGTTTCGAGTTTTACTTTTCGGATGATATCGGCTGAATTTTTTGCATCACGCATGGCACTCGTGGCACAGGCGATCACATGGGTAACTTCATAAGCATTCAGCAGATGTTTATAGGCCTTCATGGTTTGAAGGATCATGCCGATCTTGGGTTTGGGGATATAGCCTAATTCAAACACATCAAATCCAAGACGAAGCGGAACCCGCACCAGGTTCAATTTATTAAAAACAGGTTCTTCTTTACCCTCCTGTACCACTTCTGTGATCAGTAACCTTGCGGCGTTGCTTCCTATGTCGATGGCGGCGAGTTTCAAGAAGAGTTTAGTGGTTTGGTCGTTTAAATCGTTTAAAGTTTAAGGTATAAAGTTTAAGGTTGGGCTTATGCATTGATGAGGCAATAACCATTTTAAGAAACCTCCAACTATAAACATTAGCGATAAGCAAAGATAAAGTTTAGGAAACAGTTTGACGGAGTGATTTTCGGAAGAGATAATTGTATGTTTCAACCTGACTGCGGATCTTTTTGGTATTGCGCGGGTTTACATATTGATTGCTGAGATCATTATCCAGGATACGCGCCTTGATATTATCTTTCAGTTGAATATGCAGGATATCGATCAATTCCTGCTGGATCGATTTTTCAAAAATCGGACAAGCCACTTCTACACGATGATCGATGTTTCGCACCATCCAATCGGCCGATGACAGGAATACTTTTTCATTTCCATTATTGGTAAAAACCATCACCCTTGCATGTTCCAGATATTCATCCACAATGCTGATGGCCTGAATCGGAGCTTTGAATTTTTTATTGGAACTGAGCAAACAGAATATACCGCGAATCACCATCTTGATCTCTACTCCGGCCTTGGCCGCTTCATATAATTCACCAATGAGTTGCACATCGCTGAGTGAATTTGTTTTGATGATGATGCCTGAAGGTTTTCCTGATTTGGCATGCTTGATCTCTTTGCGGATCATTTGGAAAAGGTTTTTGCGCATACCGGTAGGACTAACCACCAAAGTTTTGCAAGCCATCAACAAGGGTAGTCTGGTACTGGGCTGCTCCAGATAGGTGAATACCCGGTTGGCATCGGCCATGATGTTTCGGTTGGCCGTAAGCAAACAATGGTCGCCATAAATTTTCGCTGTTCTTTCGTTCAGGTTTCCGGTGCTTACAAATCCGTAGTGGATCACCCGGTTATTCACTCTTTTTTTGATCAAACAAAGCTTGGCATGTACTTTAAAATTAGGCACACCGATCAATACCCGAACGCCGGCTTCCTCCAGCTCTTCTTTCCATTCAATATTGGCTTCCTCATCAAAACGGGCCCTCAGTTCCAATACCACGGTAACATGTTTGCCATTGCGAACGGCATTGGTTAAAGCATTGATGATCCTCGACCGCGCAGCCAATCGATAACAGGTGATCTTGATGCTCACCACATCGGGGTCGATCGCAGCTTCACGCAACAGGTCGATCACCGATTCAAACGAATGATAGGGAAAATTCAGGAGGATATCTTTTTTCTGAACCTCATCAAACACCCGGTTGGCATTTTTTAATGCAGGATGAATGAATGGCTTTTTCCGCAAATTCTTATGCTCAAAAACCGATTCAGGAAAATTGATGAAGTCAACAAAATTGTGGATACGCCCCCCGGGAATAAGATTATCTTTTTGTCCAAGCCCCAATCTTTTGATCAGGTATTTCAACAACGCGGGATCAATTGATTTGTCGTAAATGAATCTTACCGGTTTACCTTTTTTCCGGTTCTTTAAGCCCTTTTCAATTTTCTGGATCAGCGAAGTAGATACATCATTGTCGATATCGATCTCCGCATCGCGGGTAACCTTGATGAGGTGCGAGGAAAAACTATCGTATCCGAAAAAGGAAAAGATATTCGGCAGGCAAAACCGGATAATGTCTTCCAGTAAAATGATATTTTTTTCATGCTGCCGGGAGGGGAGGATGATGAACCTTGGTAGGCGTCTGGCCGGTACCGATACCAGGGCAAATCTTTCGGGTATGCTCTGGTCTTTTTTCGAAAGTTTGCAGGCCAGATAAATTGACTTATCATTTAATACCGGGAATTCCTGGATGCTTTCGATCATGAGCGGAACGATATTGCTCCTCACTTCTTCATTGAAATAATTGAGCACGAATTTCTGCTGTTCCCGGCTCAGTTGTTTTTCATTCAGCAGGGAGATCTTCTGCTTTTTCAATTCCCGCAAGATCTCATTCCATACCCGGTCAAATTCTTTCTGATGAATGATCACCACCTGCTGTATCTCTTTCAGAATGGCTTCGGGCGATTGCTCCAGGTGCATCCTGGATTTACTGCCAAATTCAATCATGCGTTTCAGTGCAGCTACCCGCACCCTAAAAAATTCATCGAGGTTATTAGAGAAAATCCCCAAAAAACGTATCCGTTCCCGTAAGGGTACAGTTTCGTCGGAAGCTTCCTGTAGCACCCGGTTATTGAATGATAACCAGCTAATGTCGCGGAATATGATCTTTCTTTTAAGCAAGGGTTGCAAATTAATGAGGGTTCGGTTTATTTGGGTATTGGGTGTATTAAATTAACGTGAAATTTTAATGTTGAAGCGTTGAAGTGTTGAACTGTTGAATCGTTGAAACGTTGAATCGTTTAGTTGTTTATTTGTTTAGGTGTTTAGAAGAGCTTTCTTATCAATGTGCACTTGCAAACTGGTAACTGCCCACTGCCAACTGCCAACTGTCTTAATCCTTCCTCATTCGTTCAATGATCGCCGTAGTTGAAACCCCTTCGATCAGCGGAACGATCTTCACTTCACCGCCATTGGCCAACACTTCTTTTGCACCAACGATCTGTTCCAATGTATAATCTCCTCCTTTTACCAATATATCCGGCATGATGGATATGATCAGATCGAGTGGGGTATCGGTATCAAAGATAACGATGGCATCGGTGGGCAATAAAGAAGCCAGTAATAATGCCCTGGCCTGTTCCTTATTCACCGGTCGATTATCGCCTTTCAATCTTTTTACCGAAGCATCTGCGTTTAACCCTACTATTAAGATATGTCCGAATGATGCGGCCTCACTCAAGGAGGCAATATGTCCTTCATGCAAAATATCAAAAACACCATTGGTGAATACAATGGTCTTATTCTGCAATCTCCATCTTTTTAATTGCTGCTGCAGTTCCTGCTCACTCAATATTTTGTCCGGGATACTCTTGACTGATTTCATTTTTATCGCGATTGATATATGGTAATACAATTAAACAAATCAGTCCTACTACGATGATGATACTCGTAGTAACACCCCAGATCAGCCAGCCAAATGCTTTGCCTACAGGGCTGGCAATTCCATAAATGGTAAGGGTTTCCATCACAAATAAAGGAAAGGAACCGATACCGCCCGGGGTAGCGATCATGGCCAGTGTAGCCAAGCTCAATACACTGCATGCTGCCGAAATACTCAGGTGACTGGTTCCTTCCATGGCCTGAAAGCCCAGGTAAATCTGCAACAGGTACATCAACCAGATGAACAGGGTATGGGCGATGAACAATTTCCTTTTTTTCAGGTGGCGGATCGATTTGAATCCCTCACCGATGCCCCCGATTATTTTTTTTGTTTTGTTCAGTACCTTATTTTCCGGGTATGTCCTGAATAATAATTTAAGCAGGAAAATGAACATGAAAATAATACTCAGGAGCATAATCAGCTTTAACCACATGGGTATTCCGCTGGACTGCCCCATGGCAAATAATTTATCCCTCACATATCCGCCTATCAAATTTATCTGTATCAGCACCGTGATGCCAATGAAGATGAGGTAGCAGATAAAATCAAATGTGCGTTCAATTAAAATAGTGCCTACCAGTTTATCAACTTTAAGTTTTTCGTACTTGGCCAGAAATGTGCATTTCAATATCTCACCCAAGCGGGGTACTGCAGAATTGGCCAGGTAGCCGATCATGGTCACGGAAAAGATATTCTTGAGTTTGGGAGCATAACCCAACTGCTCCATCAGTAATTTCCATCGCATGGATCTACTCAGGTGACTGAGCATCGACATGATCACAATGGGAAGAATGAGCCAGTAATTGGCATTGTGCAGGGCATTATAGAATTCCTTTTTGTCGGCATCCGTCATACCCTTCAATTGCCACCATACTAAAAAGATGCCCCCACCAAGGAACAGGATATAATGCATCATCGAAAATAAACGCTTGCCCATTTGCTGTACAATTTACGATGGTTACACTTGAATTTCAAATATGCTAATCCGTAAGACTTAAATTAAAAAATGAAGCATGCTTAGTGAAGATATGTTCTGATCAAAGCAACATATTATCGATCAATCTTACCTGATCGAGTGTAGCGGCGATGAGGGCCACTAATTTAGTATGGCCATCCCATTGATCGATCAGCCTGAGATCAGTTGCATCTGCAATTTCTACATAATCTACTTTGAATCCATATTCAGTAAGAAAATTGACTGCCCGCAACTTCAGGACTTGCAGGTTGCCGGTATTGATCTCTCTTTTGATGAAACAAAGGCTTTCATATATGTTTACTGCCAGTGCTCTTTCTTCAGCATTCAGCCGCATATTCCTGCTGCTCAGGGCCAGCCCATCATCGGCTCGCAAGGTGGGAGCGATCTCAATTTGGGTTGCGGCTCCGGTAAGTTCAACCATTTTCCTGATCACCATGCATTGCTGATAATCTTTTTGTCCCAGATATAATCGATGCGGCTGAACAATCTCTAGCAACCGGTCCACCACCGCACAAACACCCTGAAAATGCCCCGGGCGGTACTTACCCTCAAGGATAGTTTCCAGATATCCAAGCTCGTACTGTTTAGCTGTATCCGTACCATTGGGATAGATCTCAGACACCGCCGGAAGGAATAAAACATCGCAACCAGCTTTTTCCAGCATATCGATATCCTGTTCCAGGGTGATGGGATAATGCTCGAAGTCTTTTTTATCGTTGAACTGGGTGGGATTCACAAAAATGCTGCATACCGTTAGGGAATTGCCAGCTACTGAACTGTTGATCAATGAAATATGCCCGGGATGCAGGGCACCCATGGTAGGCACGAAGCCGATGGTTGACCCGGTTTCCTTTTTTTTAGCTAAAAACTCCGAAATCTCTGCAGTTAACTTGAATACGATCATTTTTAAGTAATTAGGCTTCAAATGCTTATGCTGACTCAATTTCCAATAAAAAATCGTAGTTTTGCACTCCCGTTTAAACTATTTCTTATCTAACAGCAAACAAATGTCTACAAAGAAAAGAATTTTATTCATTGCCAACGAAATGTCACCCTATTTGGAGCTGACAGAGTTTGCTGAGATCGTGAATAAACTGGCTGTTAAGTCGAACGACAGCGGAATGGAAGTGAGGTGTATCATGCCACGTTTTGGGGTGATCAATGAAAGAAGGCATCGTTTGCATGAAGTGGTTCGCTTATCTGGCATCAATGTATCGATCGATGGTGATGATTATCCCCTGGTGATCAAGGTTGCTTCTTTGCCAAATGCCCGTTTACAGGTTTATTTTCTGGATAATGAGGATTTTTTCAAGCGGAAATCAATTTTTCATGATGAAAATGAAAAATGGCACGATGACAATGGCTTAAGAACAGTATTATTCTGCAAGGGTGCACTGGAAACCGTTAAAAAATTCGGATGGCCTCCAGACATCATTCATTGCAGTGGCTGGATGACCGGTTTGATCCCAATGTTCATCAAACACGCGTATAAAAAAGAACCTGTTTTCAGTAACAGCAAGATCATTTATACCCTTGGCGAAAATACCTTCAAGGATAAGATGGGTGCTGATTTTATGAAACTGGCCAGCATCAACGATTATATTACCAAGAAAGAACTGGAATCTTTTAAAGATAACAATAACCAGGGTATGTTCAGGGGTGGTGCCGGTTTCGCCGATGCCATTACATTTGGTGCCGATAAAGTAGATAAAAAACTGGTTGATGAGTTCTCAAAAGTGAAGGGTAAAAAGATCCTGAAATTTGATGCTACCAGTGATTTAACAGACTATTTGCAATTGTATTCCGACCTTGCAAAGTAGAAAAAACTAACACCATTCCATAAAATTATTATTGTGCAAAGACGTATTTTACCTGTCATGCTTATTGGCTTATTTTCCGTTTCGATGTTGAACTGGGGTTGCAATAAACTGGATACCACCGATCTTGGATCTGATTTGCTGCCCGCCGTAGATAACGTAAAAACTTTTGCCGATACCCTCAATGTGATTACCACCCAGGGGGTATTCAATGATACTACCATCATTACCCGTACAGATGATCATGCGATTGGGGTGATGAATGATCCTTTATTCGGTCAAACTACCGCCGGTGCTTATTTTCAGCTGAAGCCGGGCTTTTATCCTTATTTTATTGGAAATGCAAATGATACCCTGGTGGGGTATGGCTGCGGATTGGATTCTGTAGTTCTTTGTTTGAAATACAAAAGATTTTATGGCGATAGTGCTCTTCCGCTGCAATTGCAGGTTAGGGAAGTGGTAGATGCCAATTTCAGGGATTCAGTGAATAAACCCAATGGAGTAAATTATCAACCAAATCTGGGGTCGGTGATCGGTACTGCATCCATTGATGTTGCCCGATTAGGCGATACGATCCATTATGCAAATCATCGTGATTCCAGTGTGGGTTTGATCCGCATCAAACTTTCTCAGTCATGGGCCAATCAATTGTATAGTCGCGACTCCGTTTATTTCCATGCTTTCAATAATGCTTTTTATACCGACTCCCTGTTCCGCAGGTTTTATAACGGGCTAGCTGTTGTGCCATCAGGTTCGGGCAATCAACTGGTTTATGTAAATTTATCTGAGGCAGGAACCCGACTCGAAATTCATTATCGCAGAAGGAATAACGGAACCTCCATTGATACTACATTCGCCTCATTTGCACTGAATTCAGATTATTTCGGTTCATTGACCAACCGTTCTTCTAATACAGCCAATAATATTGTTAGGAACCGACCTGGTTTGCCTTCCGGTGATCAGGAAATTTACCTGCAAACGGCTCCGGGAACTTATGCCAATCTGAGCATACCCGGTTTAGCTACCCTCAGTAACAGGATCATACACCGTGCAGAATTGATCGTAGAACAGATCCCCGACCTGAGCGGATATGCACGTAAATTCATAGCTCCCCCATATTTATACCTTGATCTGAAGGATGCTGGAGTGTCGAACTATAAGCCGATCTATTTCGATCTGAACCCCAGTGTGCTCTATGACCCGGATTACAAAACACCATTGGCCATTCCGTTTTACCCGAATTCTGGTGTTGATTATCTCTATTTTGGAGGATACAGGCGTGATAAAGTAGATAATTTCGGAAACCCTATTAACTATTACAATTTCAATATTTCGAAATATGTTCAGGATATTGTGACCAATCATAAGACCAGCTATCCGATGCGCTTATTTGCTCCGTTCAGGATCTTTTATCAGCAATATTCACCTGTAGGGATAAATTATAACAATAGCGTGGCTTTCGGAAGGGTAAAAGTGGGTGGCGGTAACAATCCAAATTATCGAATGCGTGTCCGCATCATTTATTCAAATCTTTAAAAAGATATTTTATTAAGATAAGTGTATAAGTCCCCCTGTGTTTCATGCAGGGGGACTTTGTACTTTAGCCGATACACCCTTATCTTTGCACTCTTAAAAATTGAAATATGCCATATTTATTTACATCAGAATCAGTAAGTGAAGGACACCCCGACAAAGTAGCTGACCAGATCAGCGATGCATTGATCGATAATTTTTTAGCCTTTGATCCCAATAGCAAAGTAGCTTGTGAAACCCTTGTAACTACGGGTCAGGTAATTCTTGCCGGCGAGGTGAAAAGCAAGGCCTATCTTGATGTGCAGGAGATCGCACGAGGCGTGATCCGCAAGATCGGATATACCGTAAGTGATTATATGTTTGAAGCCAATTCATGTGGTATCCTGTCGGCCATTCATGAGCAGAGTTCAGATATCAACCAGGGCGTGGAAAGAAAGAAGAAAGAAGAGCAGGGAGCCGGCGACCAGGGTATGATGTTTGGTTATGCCACCAATGAAACGGATAATTATATGCCACTGGCACTTGACCTGGCACATTTTATCCTGATCGAAATGGCCAGTATCCGCCGCGAGAAAAAGCAGATCAAATACCTGCGCCCGGATGCAAAAAGCCAGGTTACACTGGAATACGACGACAATAACCGCCCTTCACGCATTGATGCCATTGTGGTAAGTACCCAACATGATGATTTTGCAGCAGATGAAATAATGCTGGCCAAGATCAAAAAAGATGTGATCAATATCGTGATCCCAAGGGTGAAGGCCAAATACCCCAAATATGCACACCTGTTCAATAACAAAATAAAATACCATGTTAACCCTACCGGTAAATTCGTGATCGGCGGTCCACATGGTGATACCGGACTAACCGGAAGGAAGATCATTGTAGATACTTATGGTGGAAAAGGTGCCCACGGTGGTGGAGCTTTCAGTGGTAAGGATCCCAGCAAGGTAGATCGTAGTGCAGCCTATGCCACTCGTCATATTGCTAAGAACCTGGTGGCTGCCGGCTTAGCCGATGAAGTACTGGTTCAGGTTTCTTATGCCATTGGGGTAGCACAACCTACCAGCATCAATGTGGTTACCTATGGTACTTCCAAGGTGAAAATGAGTGATGGCGAAATAGCCAAAAAAGTGATGGGCATGTCTTGCTTTGATATGCGTCCTTACTTTATTGAGCAAAGGCTGAAACTGCGTAACCCCATGTACAGCGAAACTGCAGCCTACGGACATATGGGCCGTAAAAATGAGATCGTTGAAAAAATCTTCACGTCCCCTGATGGCAAATCCATTAAAAAGAAGGTAGAATTATTTACCTGGGAGAAACTGGATGCCGTGAAAGAAGTGAAAAAAGTATTCGGTTTGAAATAAATTTCCTGCCAATTCTGGCAGCACTATTATAAAGGCCCTGAAAGATTAACCCCCTTTCAGGGTTTTTAGTTTTAATAACACTTAATTTTGATTCGTGAAAAATTTCAGACATCAGCATCAGCGACCTAAGAAGAATACATTGGTCATTGGCCGTCAGGCAGTGATCGAGGCCATGCAAACCGGTAAACAACTGGAGCGCATTTATTTGCAGTCGACCGTGCATGGAGAGGTAATCGATACAATAAAGCAACTGGCCGAGCAAACACTTACGCCCATCAATAAAGTGCCGGTAGAAAAACTAAATGGTTTTAATATCAGCAATCATGAGGGTTGTGTAGCGCAGATCGCAAAAGTGCAGTACCAGAACCTGCAGGATGTGATCTCTTTTGTAGTAGATAAGGGCGAAACACCTTTATTCCTGGTCCTCGACGGAATTACTGATATCCGAAATATTGGGGGTATTGCCCGAAGTGCTTTCTGTATGGGTGTTCATGCCATCATCATTCCGGATAAAGGAGTGGGGGCCCTCAATGAAGATGCGGTGCTTACATCAGCCGGCGCATTGGAGCAGATACCCGTTTGCCGGGTAGGCAGTTTGATGAAGGCCGTGGATGAACTGCACCTCAATGGCATCAAAGTGTTCGCCAGTGAAATGAAAGCTACCCAGAAACTTGCTGAATTGAACTTGCAGGAACCTTGTGCCATTGTAATGGGAGGGGAGGAACATGGCGTTTATCCGGCACTGTTAAAAATATGCGACGAACGTTTCCGTATTCCCATGACGGGCGATTTTGATTCATTGAATGTTTCCGTAGCCACCGGTATCATTTTGTATGAGACCGTGAGGCAGCGGGGTTAACTATTTATGATCTTGATGACTTACTGTTCAAGTAAAGTTGAGCTTTGCAAAGTGATTTGAGGGTCAGTAACTGAGACGCCTGGATTAACGGGTTCCAATCGAGTTAAATTTTTGTCCACGGCTTTTTTACCCTTGCTCAAATCCTGGTAATTTCTTTTCCTAATATTGATCCTTCCCTCAGAATCGATGGAGATGGTTTTCACCGGTTCAAAGATCCCGGTACTGGCGCTGTATTGATTCCATTGGCCCAGCCGGCGCCAAACGGGTTTCCAGTAAGTGGTTCTGTATCTTTTACCCAACGGATAACCAGCCAATCCGAATTTATCATTGAACATACCGGGTTTTATCATTACCCAGCTTTCGCTGCCATAAATGGTTGTCCGGTTGAAAAGGCTACCCAATCCCATCATCAGTGAATCGCCATTCATTCTGCCGGGAGCAGCCAAGGCAGATCCCGGGAAATTAAAGGTGGCACCTCCATAACAGGAGCCGATCCCGATCCTGGTTTGCTCGTCTGTGTAAGCAGCCAAGGTAGCCAAAACTTTCGTGTATGCGGTATCGTTAATATTTTTGTAACTATATTCATCCGTTCCGATATGTAAGGAGGAATATCCTTGTTTGTATAATCCGTGCGAATCGAGCCATAAGTTCCCGATCAGTCCATCCTCGCGTGCTAATATGGCTTTAATTCTTTTGATCACCTGAGCACTATTGTGCGCAACGATCACATACAGTTTCTTTTTTAAGAAAATACTTTTGATGCAGATCCTGACCAGGGTAGTGCCACCAAAAAAATCTACTTTATGGTCTGCATCCTGTGTGAATACATAGAAATTGCATCTTTTCTGCTCCGAAACTTGCGGAATGCCATTTTCAATGACAGTATTTTCCTGTGCTTGGAGTCTTTTGGTAAAAAGGCTCAACAACAGCATCAGGGCATAAACCATTCGCATATTTGATTTGATCGTTTTCATAATTTTAATTTTATAAAAATTTTAAGATGAACTATCGATCACAAAAATGCCAGCTTATACAGGCCATTCAAAACGGGAAAAAACTATTGGCAATGAGGCATTTGCAGTCTGCCATTATATCAAATGAAATTGATTAGCAGGGGTGTGTATATCCGTTTTTACGTGGGGAGATAGTGTTTGGAACCTGGTATTCCGTTATCTGACTATATGTTTCTACGGATTTTCCGTACTTTAATATCATGGAAGCAATAGAAATGCAACAACAATTTTTCAGTCTGCTGAAGAATTCATTGCCTGCGCATGTATCCATGGCAGATGAACTGGCCGGAAAACTGGGATTGAGTTATGATAGTGTGTATCGTCGTATCCGGGGCGAAAAGCCATTGAGTATGGCTGAATTGAAATTGCTTTGCGAAACTTACCAGATATCGCTGGATCAGGTGTTAAATCTTCAATCAGATAATGTGTTGTTCCGGGCTCCGGATATCAACCACACACAAATTCCCTTTCCGTTGTATATCCAGGGTATGTTGGCACAAATGAAAATATTCAATTCATTTGATGGGAAAAAGATGCGATACCTGTGTAAGGACATGACCTTTTTTCATTTCTATCATTTTCCCGGAATAGCCGCTTTTAAAACTTTTTTCTGGATCAAATCCATTTTGAATGATCCTGCATATCACAAAGCCAAGTTCTCCTTGAAAAAAGATGAATTTGTGGATTGTTTCCAAATAGGTCAGCAGGTCATTAAGGAATATAACCAAATACCTTCTGTGGAGTTATGGAATGTGGAAAGCGTGAACAGCACACTCAGTCAGATCCAATATTATTATGATGCAGGATTATTTGAAACCCGGGAAGATATGATCGGCGTGATCGAATCGCTGCAACAAACCCTTGATCATCTGCAATTGCAGGTGGAGCAGGGCGTTAAATTTATGCCCGGAGATCCGGATACCCGCTACCAGGCAGGTCTGCAGTTCTATATCAATGAAGTGGTTCTAGGCAGCAATACCATACTGATCGAATCTGATCAGCATCGCGAATCACTGGTTACCTATTCGGTGTTGAATTATATGTCTACAAATGACACGCGTTTCTGTGATAAGGCCTTTTCCAGTTTCGATAACCTGCTCAGTCGCTCAACACCCATCAGCGCCACCGGCGAAAAAGAAAGGAACCGTTTCTTTCATCGCCTTAAA
>CAIRHQ010000168.1 GCA_903878475.1 uncultured Bacteroidota bacterium
CCTGCACGCTGAACTGGTTGCTTCTAAGATCACGTTTCACTACAGCAATATTTTCTCCGTCTTTTTTTGTGCGGGTATACGCAATGCTATCTTTAAAATACTCGGGATTAAAATTCGCTTGCGTGCCGGATTGGCTAACACTCAATACATCTCCAAACACCGGTAACGAGGATCTTTCAGCCATATAGTCGTCGTTATAATCATCCCATGCCCATCCATATCCGAGGGCCTGTTCTCTCCATACCGTATCCACCACAATGATCTTTTTATGTTGCTGTTTTAAAATATTGAGCAGGGGCTGCTGCGGAAATTCAGGATTTAAAAAACTGGGGTCGCCATTCGGAAATAAGTATACAGCATCGGGTGCAAGCGCGATGTTGGCAGTACGGATACTATCGCCCAGCCATTTCATTCCTGCGTATAGGCTGAACAGTTTGGTATTGCTGGCGGGTATAAAATTCTGGCTGGCCTGATAATTATACCAATAGGTATTGCTGGCCGGTTCATAGATGCTGATGCCGATGAATCCGGTTCGGATGGCCGAATCGTTCAATAAAATACTGCGGGCCTGTTTGCCGATATGGGCACTCATTTTACAACTCGTGATGCTAAAACAGCAGGCAGCAACAAGGCCGCACAAGAGCAATTGTTTTTGTTTGATCAATTGGTAAGTTTTATTGTTTATTCTACAGCACATTTCCCATTAAAGTTATAAATTTCGGTACTAATTACCACATCCCATGTTCCGGTTCATCAAATTCAAGATCTTTTATAAGTTGCTGCTGCCGGTGGGTATGCTCCTGCTCACTATATTGATGGGCACGGCCGGCTATATGGTCATTGAGCATTTCGATTTCTTGTCGGCGTTATACATGACCGTTACTACTGTATCCACGGTGGGTTACGGGGAAGTTAAACCGCTTACCGAAACAGGCAGGATCTTCACCATCATCCTGATATTGGTGAACCTGGGATTATTCACCTATTTCATTACCCTGCTTACCCGGTTTTTCTCGGATGGGGAATTCATTAAAATGTATAAACAGTTTAAAATGGAAAACAGCATCAAGGCCCTGCAGCAGCATGTGATCATTTGCGGTTTTGGGCGAAACGGAAAAGAAAGCGCACAGGTTTTGTTCAACAATCATATCCCGTTCGTGGTGTTGGAAGAAAAGGTTGAACTGGAAGATGATCTTCCCTTTGAAGTAAAATATTTTATGAAGGGCGATGCCACCAAGGATGAAGTATTGCTCGAAGCCGGTATTGAACATGCACGCGCCCTCATCACTACCTTACCCGTAGATGCCGATAACCTGTTTGTAGTGCTTACCGCCAAACAATTGAACCCTAACCTGACCGTGATCAGCAGGGCCTCTCAGGATTCGTCCGTGAATAAGCTTAAGATTGCCGGGGCCAGCAATGTGATCATGCCCGATAAGATCGGCGGTGCACATATGGCTACGCTGGTGATGTTACCCGATGTGTTGGAGATGCTATCGATCATGACTACACGAAGCGGAGATGATTTTAAGATCGTGGAGATCCCATCGGGCAAGGCCATGTCGTTGGGTGAGCTCGACCTCTGGAGTAAGACCAACTGTACCTTGCTCGGCATTAAAAATTCCGATAATCATTATACCATTAACCCGGATGCAACTTACCGCTTAACGCCCGGCGAAAGACTGATCATGATGGGTAGTGATGTGCAGATCGGGAAAGCAAAGGCGTTGCTGGCTTGATGAGGCCGTGCGCAAACGATTAACCTTGTATAACGTTTAAGACGTTTAAGGGTTTAATTCGTTTAAGGGTTGGGGTGAGTACGTTTAAGGTTTAAAGTTTAAGGTTTAAGGTTGGGAAGAGTACGTTTCAATTAAGCAGAGCGAAATCCTTGCCAACTGCCCCCTGCCAACTAATTCTACTTGCTTCCCAGCAACGTCTCCTGCAAGGGACGTTGCGTCTAGTAATACACAACGTCCTCGGCCAACGCACAAATCAGTAGAGAGACGTTGTTGAG
>CAIRHQ010000169.1 GCA_903878475.1 uncultured Bacteroidota bacterium
AGAGTTGTCTGAAAAAGTATTTCATCGCTTGCTCAGTGGCTTCAGAGTACGGTTGGTCCATTTTGTTATCATCCTCAAATAAAGTGAGGCAAGGATACTCAAAATTGGACTGTTGGAATAGGGTAACTTATTTTTCGAGCGCTCCTAACTAAAGATAAGGCCTGGCAGGAAGCCAGGCCTTATCTTTAGAAACCATCTGATCGAGATATGTTTGCCTATGGTACTTGTACAAAGTTTGTGCTGCTACTGGCAACGATGGTGAGTGCGGCAATAGATCCAGCCAATACCGGGGTCGTGAGGTTGCAGGTGACAGCCCAAGGGGTAGCCCGTGTTCCATTTACGCCAGCAACCCCTCCAACCACACCGCAAACGGCATTGGTGAAATCCGCCGGGGCGTGAGTGGCAACGGTGCTCAAAAGAATTGTAGTGGGCTTCTCAGCCATGGTAGCAGGAAGGGCACCGTCGGAGAACTTCATGGTAATCGATGTGATTTCGTCATCAAGGGTTGACGAGACGTATGTAATATCGTTGATGGCATACCCGGTAACTGCTTTAGTCCCATAACCGGCGTTGCTTGTACCAATGGTATTGGCAGCTGCAAAGGCATAGGTGCTGGCTGCGAGAATTAGGACGATCAGGATTGCTGTAAATCTTTTAGTATTACGAAACATGGCTATTCTCCTTTTTTTGTAGATCCGAGTCCATTCGGGTCTACGATAGTAAAACTATTTTTTTATTTTTCGAAGATCGATCAGCCATCCGAATAAATCAGCCTGACTTTTGTTAAGCCAGACCAAATAATCACCAGAAAAATATTGTGATCTTCAGCGGCCTGGCGGTCCTGGTCACATCCTGTGACGGTAGACCCATGGCTTTGCGCCGCCGGCTTTCACCGGGTTTGCTTTTATTGGATGATATCCTAAGATAGATTTAGTTTCACCATACTCACCTCTGCCGTGCTTTACTTTCGAATGATCAAATATTTTTTTTCTTACTGATAGTTTCGGCAGTATAATTTTTAACTTGAGGCACGACGGGGAATTTTGCGTAAAATTTGTATTAAATTCCATTGTTCCACTTTAGTACGGCAAACCACCTCATCAAGACATTCGCTTTCCCGTGGGAAAAACGGCTAAAAACCGTAAAAAACACCAATTTTTGGCCATTTTTTGCATGATTCGAGGGTATTTGGCGCATCAGGACCGATGGCTGTTTATGTTAAATATCAAAACACTGCATGGTATCCACGACCTTACAGAAAGATTTCAACATTTTTATTTCCATTTCATTTTTGCAAGTTATGATCATTCCTGTATATCTTTCACTCAAGTTAATTAAAAAAATTATCGCAAAGACCTTTATACACGGATGACATGGAACCGAAAGGACTTCACGGAGCTTTCTAATACCAACTCACTTCGCGCACTTTAGCCGCCATTGCGCAGGGACACTTACCAAATCCGCGCCGCCTGCGGATCAGGTTTTTGATATTAGGCCTCTTGCATAAGTAGCCACAGCCCACAGGGTAATAAG
>CAIRHQ010000170.1 GCA_903878475.1 uncultured Bacteroidota bacterium
ATCTCCCATGACCTAAATCATGGAAATATTTTTTGATGATCTCCATATCAGTCATTTATTTCGGTCTTTTTGATGATTTCGAGAAGCATTTCACGCGACCGGAACAACTGTACTTTTACCGTTCCTAACGGAAGGTTAAGCTCTTCAGCAATTTCGGAATAGGAATATTCGTTAAAGTAACGGAGTTCGAGCAATGTGCGGTAGCGCGGTTTGAGCATTGAGACGGCCTTACGCAAAACAGTCGCATTTTGAGTTTTAATAACGGAATCTTCAGGATTATCGGATTCAGATGGGACGTTGTAATTGTAATCGATACCGGTATGTGAATCTCGGCCAGTCGAAGTATCAAGGGGAACCGTATTTACCCGTTTCTTTCGCAAATGATCGATTGCATTGTTCGACGCAATTCTGAATAACCATGTACTGAAAGCAAACTGTGGTTCATATTGGCTGATGTTTGCAAATGCTTTTCCAAACGCCTCAATGGTTAGATCTTCGGCATCTTCCTTGTTATACACCATTTTAAGCAGCATAAAGTAAATGGCATCTTTATACCGCTTCAAGAGTTGGGCAAAAGCTTTCTCATTTCCCGAACGGGCAGCTAATACCAATTCGAAATCATGACGGGCATTTTCCGAAAGATTTGGACTTATTTCCATTTTCGTTTCGATCCGGTTATGAACTGATTCAAGATTAATATGCTGTTAAAAAAAGGAAGTATGGATCGGAGAAATACCAGGCCAGGAAAGAGGTTTTTTTCTTTTAGGCGCTTCATCCCGACAATACCCCACACCAATTCATCCACGATTTTAAACAACCAAGTAGCGGCAACCCAAAGGCGCCAGGGTGAAAGGACAAGAAGGGCAACCATCGAAATGTCGAATATCAGCCGGCTGATTGTATTGATCCATAGAAAAATACTTTGACCTATCGAAAACTTTCTCCTCAGGAGCAATTGCTTTTTTTTGTAGTTGATCCCGTCGTACCAATCCATTTCCCCGTCAAAATATAAGGCACTTTCTGGATCAAGCAAGTAAACAGTATTCTTCCTGTTTGATATTTTATTGAGATATAACTCATTTTCACTAAACGGGGTATCCAGTACTGCAGCAAAACCTCTTCTCTTCAGGAACTCTTCACGTTTGTAGGCGATGTTCATATCGGTAACAGGCATCGGTAATCCAAGGTAACTTGCTGATCCGTAAAGTAAAAATGAATCAAAATTTTCGTACCTGAAAAATTTCCGCATAGTGCCTACTGCATTCGTATATTTTACAAAGCCAATTACAGCTTCTGTTTCGGGTTGTAAGCCTTTGGTATAAGACCTGAGCCAATTTTTTCCCTTTACACTACAGAGCGGGTTTAAAAATACAAGCCAATCTTTGGTGGCAGCCCTGATCCCAATTGTAATCGCAAGTGCATTCGGGAAATCAGTTTCCTGAAGGATCCGGCTAGTTTTAAGCTTAGACGACTGTAGTTTAAGCTCCGTGAGGTACCATTCGCTTCCATCCGAAGAACAATCATCGACGACAACAACCTCAAAGTCGGGATAATCCTGTTCGAGAAGGGACGGGATAAGTGATCGAAGATTTTCCTCATAATTTCTTGATGTAATGATAATTGAAATTGAGGGATTATTCTCTTGCCTACTTTTCTTTTTGCCACTTAAAGTGAAGGTAATGATCAAAACCTGATAAAACAACTGTACAAGAAATGAAGTACCAAAAGCAATGAGCAACCAGAATTCCGGAACACCAAATGAAAACCCGCTTATTTCAATCATAATATCTGTAACGAAAAATGCCAAAATTACACATTGGTGTTTAAACTTTTCTCTTTTTTTCTCTTTTTTTCTCTTTTCCTGATATTCTTCTAATATAACTATCTTTGCAGGGCGAAATTTTGAAAATGAAATTTGAACTGCAAAACACAGCCCCTTCATCCAAAGCACGGGCAGGAAAATTGGAAACGGCTCATGGCCTGATAGATACACCGATATTTATGCCGGTGGGAACTGCTGGATCCGTAAAGGGCATCCATTTCAAAGATTTGAAAGAGGATATCAAAGCTCAGATTATTCTTGGTAATACTTACCATTTATACCTCAGGCCTGGCATCGATATTATTGAAAAAGCTGGAGGGCTCCACAAATTCAATAGTTGGGACAAACCAATTTTAACCGATAGTGGTGGATTTCAGGTATTCTCCCTTGGTGCTATACGTAAGCTCTCGGAAGAGGGAGCAAGGTTCCAATCGCACATCGATGGTTCCAGGCATCTCTTTACCCCTGAAAATGTGATGGACATTCAGCGCTCCATTGGTGCGGACATCATTATGGCTTTTGATGAATGCACTCCTGGTGATGCAGATTATGATTATGCCAAAAAATCGCTTGAACTGACACAGCGCTGGCTTGCCAGGTGCGTTGTTAGGTTTAATGAAACTGAACCAAAATATGGCTACACACAGTCATTGTTCCCCATTGTACAGGGTTGTATTTATCCTGATTTGCGAATTAAGGCTGCGCAACACGTTGCCACATTCAACTGCGATGGTTATGCAATAGGAGGGCTTTCTGTCGGGGAGAAAGAGGAGGACATGTATGCGATGATCGAAGTGGTCAATGAAGTTCTCCCAGAGGATAAACCACGATACCTAATGGGTGTGGGGAATCCGGTCAATATACTTGAAGGAATCGACAGGGGAATCGACATGTTCGATTGTGTGATGCCAACTAGGAACGGACGGAATGGTATGTTGTTTACCAGTGAAGGGATCATCAATATCAAGAACAGTAAATGGAAGGATGATTTTTCACCAATTGATCCAAATGGTACTTCATTTATTGACCATCAGTATTCCAAAGCTTATTTGCGTCATCTTTTTCATTCAAAAGAGATGTTGGGGGCTCAGATTGGAAGTATCCATAACCTGGCATTTTATCTGTGGCTGGTTGGAGAGGCGCGGGGACAGATCCTGGCCGGAACTTTCAGGGATTGGAAGGATGTTATGGTTAAAAAAATTGGAAGACGATTGTAAAAACAGGTGCTTTTAATTAATATAAATTGAGAGGAATGTTCAAAAAGTACATTAAAAGGATAGACCGGTACATCATAAAAAAGTACCTTGAAACTTTTTTTCTTGCTATTGCATTGATAATCAGTATATCAATAATTTTTGATATTTCTGAAAACATTGATGATTTTATCAGCAAAAATGTTCCCTTAAAGGCCATTGCGATCGACTACTACCTGAATTTTATCCCCTATTTTGCAAACCTTTTCAGTGCCTTGTTCACATTTATTGCTGTGATTTACTTTACAAGCAAGATGGCTTATAACTCTGAGATTATTGCTATTCTGGCAAGTGGCGTTTCGTACCAGCGTTTGATGCGGCCTTACATGATCGCATCAGGAATTATCGCTTTGATGTCGTGGATACTGGGGAATTTTGTAATACCGGCGGCAACCGATTCGCGTGTGAATTTCAGGAATACCTATATCAAAAACGAATTTGTTAATAATGAGCGAAACATTCATCGTCAGTTGGAACCAGGATTGTTTGTGTATATGCAGAGCTATAACAACCGGTTGGATGTAGGATACCGGTTCTCGATTGACCAGTTTGAGGATAAAAGATTGGTATCTAAGCTTATAGCTGAGAGCATCAAGTGGGATCGTGAAAAGAAAAAATGGGTGATCCAGAATTATTACATTCGGGATATGCGGGGACCGCAGGAAATCATAACGACAGGTGCTGCCATCGATACGACTTTAAGGATGTTACCTGCTGAATTTGGACAGCAAAATAGCAAGGAGGAGACCATGGATTACTGGAAGATCAACGATTATATAGCAGATTTGAAGCTTCGTGGTGTTGACAATGTTGTGCGGTACGAACAGGAAAAATACAGGCGGACTGCTGGGCCAATAAGTACCTTTATATTATCGGTGATCGGTGTTTCGTTGGCTTCCCGCCGAATGAGGGGAGGCATGGGGCTCCATCTGGGCCTTGGCTTGTTGTTAAGTTTTTCGTATATCATGTTTATGCAGGTTTCTACCATATTTGCCTATAAGGTAGGATTCAACACGTTGCTAGCCTGCTGGCTTCCAAATATCGTTTATTCCCTGATTGCAATCGGCCTTTACAGATGGGCATCAAAGTAATTTGAAT
>CAIRHQ010000171.1 GCA_903878475.1 uncultured Bacteroidota bacterium
ATGCTGCAGTAAATCCTGCAAAATTACCGCCGATTACGATTGTGGTCATATGATTGAATTTAATACCACAAAGCTACCGCTGTGGCCTAGGGGCTTCTGTGACAAGTGGTACATACAAAAATGAAGGTCATCACTGTTTCGGCTGATTATATGAAGAATTTTTTATGACCGGCATTGGTTATTTGTATGATTATTGGCCATGTTTTAGCGCTTACATGATTCCAGCCCAACCTTAAACAATTAAACTTTAAACCTTAAACCCTTCACCCATCCTCCCATAAAAAAACGGAACCCTTCCGGATTCCGTTCTTTAAAAAAAATCTATTCGAATTTAATTCTTCGGATCAAGTGCTTTATCAATGCGCTTTGAAATATCCATCAAATGATATTTACTCATCGGATCGGCAATAGTGGCTGCGGCTGCAGTCACTTCTTTTTTCAGTGAAACCAAATGCGCTCTAACCACACTGCTCACATCTGATTTGCTTGAACCACTGCTTGGAAAGGTGAATCCGGGAATTGACGGCGGCGGCGGTGGATTCAACAGGTTATCCAATACATTGATATAAGATTTTTGCAGATTTCTGCGGTATATATCAATGGGTTTTTTGCTGCTCAACTCGCTCCAGATCCCTTTCTTCAGATCGGAAAACAGATCAGTGATCTTATAAGCATTATTGCCAACATTCGTTTCTGTTTGTATAAGTTTATTCAGCGTGTTGTTGCTAAATAATCTGTTCAATATTCCATCCTGAATATTTCCGATCGTACTGGTTGCATTGCCACCGGTGCGTGAAAGGATTTCTGTATTGATGAGCCAGGTTGGAGTAGTGAATAATTGCTGATTCAGGAATGCCACCGCATCGGCCTGTTTTGCGCGTGGTGCATATTCAAAAACAGGGCCTGCTTCTTCAATGGTTTTAGGCGTTTTATAGATACCGCCTACATTATTTGTTACATGACCCATATACCGGAAGAACTGGGTATTTACCTGACTGTAAATACTGGCCAGATTATCATATTCTGTATTTTCTACCTTGGTCCATTGCAACAACTGCGGAATGATGCGTTGCAGATTCTTGATACCATAGGCGCCTGCTTTCATGGCATCATCACCCAGATCTTCTGTTTGTGAACGAGGATCATCTCCATTCATTTCACCATCACCCCAGAACAAACGATGGTTCTTCAATTTTTCCATTACCCATTTATTGAGGAATGTTTTTTCTGATTCCGGACTGCTGTATTCCGGGAAAAGTTTGTAACCCCATTCGATGGCCCATTTATCGTAATCACCAATGCGGGGAAATAATCCAGCGGGTCCGATATTGTCTTCTGGTTGTGCCACATAATTAAAACGGGCATAGTCCATGATGGAAGGCGTGTGTCCGTTGGCTTCCACCCAGGCTTTGTTGCGCAGGTTTTCAACAGGTACTGTTGAACTGGATCCAAAATTATGACGCAATCCCAGCGTGTGTCCTACCTCGTGAGATGACACGAAACGGATCAGTTGCCCCATCAGTTCATCTGGGAATAACATTTGTCTGGCTTTAGGATCATTGGGTGCCGCCTGGATCATGTACCAGTTGCGGATCAGTTCCATCACATTGTGGTACCAGTTGATATGGCTTTCCATGATCTCACCGCTGCGGGGATCGGCAATACTAGGGCCGCTGGCATTGGCTATATCGGAAGGCTTGTATACGATGGCCGAGTTGCGGGCATCCTGCAGGCTCCAGGTACTGTCTTCTTCTTTTGTGGGAGCCATTTTACCAATGATGGCGTTTTTAAATCCGGCTTTTTCAAAAGCATTTTGCCAGTCATTAACGCCTTGTATCAAATAAGGGATCCATTTTTTAGGAGTGGCCGGGTCAATATAAAATACGATCGGTTTCTGGGGTTCTACCAATTCACCACGTTTGTATTTTTCCATATCTTCTGGCTTGGGTTCAAGCCTCCAGCGTTTGGCGATGCTGATGGATTTTACTCCCTGCGGATTGGCATCAAAATCGGTATAACCTACGGTAAAATATCCTACCCTTGAATCAAAATAACGGGCTTGCATAGGTGTTTTAGGCAACAATAAGAATGAGCTGTTCAGCTCCTGTGTCAGGTTACCAGAAGGACCACCAAAGGTTCCCGGAGGTGCCGGTGTTCTGCCATAAGTTTTTTCAGTGCTGATCTCAATATTGATGGGATAAGCTTTCACTCCAATGGTATAGGATTTGTCGGATTGTAAAGCGCCGATACGCATCGCTGTTTTAAAAGCAGCGTTATAAAACAATACTTCATTGTCGCCATTGATAAAATCGGTTACATCAATTACGCTTCCGTCTGCCTCTTTCGAAAATGCTTTTACATCAAATGCAGCTGCAATGGGTTGAACATTTGAATTGCTTACCGAAGAGAACATGGATGAAGTAGAGTCTTTCGAATACACCGCATATGAAATGGTGCGCAGGAAGATCTTATTGTTGGGTCCTTTTTCGAACCGGATCACATTCTGACCGATCTGGTCGCCACCATATCCCATACCCACCTGTGTTTTGGCAATACGATTCACCACCAGGATCTCCCTGCCGAGCATATTGTCGGGGATCTCAAAGAAATATTTTTCATCCACTTTGTGAACGGTAAAAAATCCTTTACTGCTGATGGCCTTTGCGGGAATCACATCTTTAAAGGCTTTAGGACCAGTAGTTGCAGGAGCTTTTTTAGCAGTATCAACGGCAGGCTGGGCCATTGCAAAAAGTGTACTCACAGAAAGGAGTACCAATAAAATCGAACGTTTCAAGGAGAGTGTCATAAGTGTTAATTTGAAATGATTCCTAAATATACAAGATGAAGGTTGAATGAGTAGCAAATTAACATACTATATGTACGAACGGGATGATAGTAGGGATAAAAGGGCGGGGAGGTTTAAAGTTTAAGGTTTAAAGTTTCAGGTTTAAGGTGTAGGGTCTTTTCAGTGGGTGGGGTTGATTGTGTAGATTACCGCCCCGTTATTCCCAACCATAAAATCCCGAACTTCGGCCCAATCATCATAACCATTATGCCTGCAGCAAAAAATATCATATTCGATCTGGGTGGAGTATTGCTCAACCTGAATTACCAGCTTACGATCACCGCCTTTCAACAAATGGGCATTGTTCATTTTGAGGAGATGTTTACCCAGGCGCACGCCGATCCACTCTTCGCCAGTCTTGAAACCGGCAAAATAACCAATGAGGAATTTTATGCCGCGCTTAAAAAACATATACCCGTTTCCGTTAGTGATGCCCAAATTGATGCTGCCTGGAATGCGATGTTGCTTGATTTCAGAACAGAAACCTTACAAACCCTGAAGCGGTTATCGCAAGACCACAGGGTATATCTATTGAGCAATACCAATGCCATCCACCTTAAAAAATTTCAAGAAATATTTACCCACGATACCGGAAAACCCATGCTGGAAGAGTATTTTACCCGGTGCTGGTATTCGCATATCATTGGATTGCGTAAACCCGACAACGCCATATATGAATTTGCACTGGCCGATGCCGGCATATCCGCTTCCGATACCTTGTTTATTGATGACAGCATCGGTAATATTGAAGCCGCCAAGGCCGTTGGCATACAAACAAAGTTGCTGCTTCCGGGAATGTATATTGAGGAACTAGACTGGTAAAGAAGAACCACAGGATCATTTCACCTCTTCATATTCAATATAATCTTCTCTAGTTGGCTTTTGGGGAGTCTCTTTGGGGGCAGTAGTAAAAGATTGCTGCTGTTTCATCTGTTCATTCATCTTCTGCTGCATCTCCCCTACTTTTTGTTTTACCTGCTTGGTGGTTTGGTAAACGGGGATGATAAAATCAAAGATCAGCTTGTACAGGAGGTACAAAACAAACAATTCGAATAAAACCTCTAAAATTTTCATGGGGCAAAGTTATCATGCAAAATTATGCTAACCTGTTAAAATTTACCAAAACGCCCAAAAATTGAGGTTTCGAGGCTTCTTTTTGCCAAATCCCGTATTTAGTAGTATATTTGTGACTGATAAGGATGCAAATGAAGGGAACGGGATCGTTCCCTTCTTCTTTTACCATGACTCAGGACACACAGATACAAGCAGTAGAAAAATTGATTGGCCCCTTGCTGACGGACGATATCTTTTTGGTATCGATGAAAGTGAAGCCCACCAATAATATCAAGATCTATCTGGATGCCGATGGCGGTTTGGGCATTGAAAAATGCATCAAGATCAATCGGGCCCTGTATAAGATCATGGAAGAGATGGGCATGTATCCCGATGGCGATTTTTCGCTGGAAGTATCTAGTCCAGGCCTGGATGAACCATTAAAACTACATCGGCAGTATCTAAAGAATATTGGCCGACCGGTAGAGATCCTGCTGAATGATGATACGAAAATGGAGGGAAAACTGATGGAAGTGGGCGAGCTGGAAATCATCATCGAATTCACTGAGGGCAAGGGAAAGAAGGCAATCGTAAAAAGGGAGACCATTGCTTTTGCCGATATCAAGCAAACAAAAATTCAGATAAAGTTTTAATTATATCACAAAACCCCATCCCGGCGGGGATATAGAAACGAGGCCGGAGAGGATTATGGCAAGTATTAACTTAATCGATTCCTTCCAGGAATTTAAAGAAGCAGAAAACATTGATCGTCCTACGCTGATGAAGGTGATGGAGGATGTGTTTAAAACACTGATCCGTAAAAAATACGGCAGTGACGAATGTTTCGATGTAATCGTGAACGATCAGAAGGGTGACCTTGAGATCTTCCGTCGACGTACCATCGTTGATGATGATGATCTGTACAATACCCTTACCGAGATCGAATATAAAGACGCCATCAAAATTGAGCCCGATTATCAGGTGGGAGAAGAGTTGTATGAAGAAGTGGATATCCAGAAAGAGTTTGGCCGCAGGGCGATCCTGGCAGGCAAACAAACACTGGCCGCCCGTATCAATGACCTGAAAAAGAATATCCTCATCAAGAAATATGAAGACAGGGTTGGCGAGATCGTGAGCGGTGAAGTATACCAGGTTTGGAAAAAAGAGGTATTGGTACTGGATGAGGAAGGCAATGAAATGTTGCTGCCTAAATCCGAACAGATACCTACTGATTATTTCAAAAAAGGGGAAACCATCCGTGGGGTTGTGAAAAAAGTGGAGCTGAAAAACAGCCAGGCCGTGATCATCCTTTCTCGTACCAGCCCCTCATTCCTTGAAAAATTACTGGAAATAGAGGTGCCTGAGATATTCGACGGCCTGATCGTGGTGAAGAAAATTGTTCGCGATCCGGGAGAAAGAGCCAAGGTAGCGGTTGAAAGTTATGACGACAGAATTGACCCTGTTGGAGCCTGTGTTGGTATGAAAGGATCCCGTATCCACGGCATTGTAAGGGAATTAAAGAACGAAAACATAGATGTGATCAACTGGACCAGCAACACACAGTTACTGATTCAGCGGTCACTAACCCCGGCTAAAATTACCAGTATGGACCTGGATATGGAAGCCAAACATGCCAATGTGTTCCTGAAACCCGACCAGGTTTCTCTGGCCATCGGCAGAAGGGGTGTAAACATCAAACTGGCCTGCGAACTTACCGGCTTTGAAATTGATGTGTTCCGCGATAATGAAGGTGAAGTAGAAGAATTTGATATTGATATGGATGAGTTCACCGATGAGATCGAACCATGGGTAATCGACGAACTGAAGCGTGTGGGTTGTGATACTGCCCGTTCAGTACTGGAACTTACCGCCGAAGAACTGGAGCGTCGTACGGATCTGGAAAAAGAGACCATTGAAGAAGTACGCAGAATTTTGAAAGAAGAATTTGGAAAAGAATAATCATGCAGCGATTGGGTTAGTGAGGTTTTATTTAGAAAATTTAAAGAAAAGTTTAGTCCGTTGTTTGGCAACGGCAAACATCAAAACGAATGTCAGAAGTAAATACACCTAGATTGATGGCTGCGGCCAAGGAATTTAACATAGGTACTCATACCTTGATAGAATTCCTTGTGTCGAAAAATTTTAGTGCCGACGATCTTAAGCCCAGCTCCAAACTTACCGGGGATATGTACCGCGTATTGCAGTCAGAGTTTCAACAAGACAAGGTCGCCAAAGAAAAGGCCGAAAAAGTGGAGTTGGTAAAAACCGGCGGCAGTGCGGAGCCTAAGAAAAAAAGGGATGAAGAAGACCTCTCCATCAAGAAGAAGGAAGCGGTAAAAGCTGTTGTGGTTGAAAAACCTGTGGAAGAACCGAAACCCGAACCGGTGGTAATTGTAGAAGTTGAAAAGCCCGTAGAGAAGGCCCCGGATATTACCAATATTGAAGCCCCGGAAATTGAATCGCCTAAAGTACTGGATAAGATAGACCTCGATGCTATTGATTCTTCTACCCGACCCAAGAAAGGGAAAAAGAAAACAGAAGAACCAGCCGTAGAGGAAGCCCCTAAAAAAGAAGAACCCAAGAAAACCAAGAAAGCCGTAGAGGAAGCTCCTCCAGTGGTGGTTGAGGTAAAAGTTGAAGAAGTTAAAAAAGATACTACTCCCATCATTGAAAATATTCAAGCCAGGAAATTGACCGGTCCCAAGATCATGGGAAAGATCGATTTGCCGGTTGACAATGACACCCGACCTAAAAAAGATAGTGCAGAAGAGAAGCGCAAACGCAAGCGCATTCCGATGGAAAGAAAAGGTGGTGGTGGTCAGCCAGGAACTCCCGGTACGGGACAGGGGCAGGCGGGAACTCCGCCGCGCAGGCCAGGAACAGGTACGGGCGCGTCTAACCGCAATGACGGACGATTTAACCGCGGAGCCGCTACGGGTACGGGTCGTAGGGAAGATAAAGTAATTGATGCCAAGGAAATTCAGGATAAATTGAGAGAAACACAAGCCAAATTGGCGGGTGCGGGAGGAAGAGGAAAAAGCCTGAAAGCAAAATATCGTAAAGCCAAACGTGATGAACATGCCGAACAATCTGGCACAGGAGCCGAAGCAGGAAACAAACTGCAGGTCACTGAATTCATCTCCGTTTCTGAACTGGCCAATTTAATGGATGTAAGCTTTGCTGATGTGATCAGCAAATGTATGAGTCTGGGGATCATGGTATCCATCAATCAACGATTGGAAGCCGATGTGATTGAGCTGGTGGCCAGTGAATTTAATTTTGAAGTAGAATTCATCGGTGTAGAAGATGCCGCTGAACTGGAAGATGATAATGAAGATGGTGAAGTAGAGGACCAAACGCCTAGGGCGCCGATCGTAACCATCATGGGTCACGTAGATCATGGTAAAACCTCTTTGCTTGATCATATCCGCAATACCAATGTGATCGCCGGTGAGGCAGGGGGAATTACCCAGCACATTGGGGCATATGAAGTACAACTGAAAGATGGCAGGAACATCACGTTCCTGGATACTCCCGGTCACGAAGCCTTTACGGCTATGCGTGCCCGTGGTGCCAAGGTAACTGATATCGCTGTGATCGTGGTAGCCGCCGACGATGCGGTGATGCCACAAACCAAAGAGGCCATCTCGCATGCACAAGCAGCGAATGTGCCGATGATATTTGCCATCAATAAAATTGATAAGGATGGCGCCAATCCTGAAAAGATCAAGGAACAACTGGCGACCATGAATATTTTGGTAGAAAGCTGGGGCGGTAAATTCCAAAGCCAGGAGATCAGTGCCCGTCAGGGATTGAATATCGATCTGTTGCTTGAAAAGATATTGCTGGAAACGGATATTTTGGAATTAAAAGCCAATCCCGAAAAGCAGGCAAGCGGTACCGTTATTGAAGCTACGCTCGATAAAGGAAGGGGTTATGTAGCCACCATTTTGGTTCAGAACGGAACATTAAGGGTGGGCGATATGATCGTATCCGGACAAAATTTCGGTAAGGTGAAAGCCATGTATAACGAACGTAATCAACGTACCGATATAGCGCCTCCATCTACTCCTGTATTGATCCTCGGATTGAACGGAGCGCCGCAGGCGGGAGAAACCTTTAAGGTATATGAAAACGAAAGTGATGCCAGGGCAATGGCCTATAAACGCGGACAAATTTTACGTGAACAGGGAATGCGGGCAAGAAAACATATTACCCTCGATGAGATCGGACGCCGATTGGCATTGGGAAGTTTCAAAGAACTGAATGTGATCATCAAAGGTGATGTGGATGGATCAGTGGAAGCCTTGAGTGACTCTTTACAGAAATTAAGCACCGAAGAGATCGTGATCAAAGTGATACACAAAGCCGTAGGTGCCATTACCGAAAGTGATGTTACCCTGGCCAATGCTTCTGATGCTATTATCATTGGATTTAATGTTCGTCCTTCTATACAAGCCGCTAAACTGGCTGAACAAGAAGCCATACAGATCAAATTATATTCCATTATCTACAACGCCATTGAAGAGATCAAGAGCGCTATGGAAGGTATGTTGGAACCCGGTGTGGAAGAAAAAATACTGGCCAATGTGGAGATCAGGGAAGTGTACAAATTCGACAAAGCCAGCGTGGCCGGTTGTTTTGTACTGGACGGAAAGATGGCGAGGAACAACCGCATCAGACTGGTACGCGATGGTATCGTGATCTTTACCGGAGAGCTGGGAAGCCTGAAAAGATTCAAAGACGATGCAAAAGAAGTTACTTCTAGTATGGAGTGCGGACTTACCGTTAAGAATTATAACGACATAAAAGTGGGAGATATCGTAGAGGCATTTGAAGAAGTGGAAGTGAAGCGTACTTTGTAATCTGGAATACGCGTGAGGCTCTAATCTTTTGTTAAATACAAGCCGGTACCCTGTAACAGCAGAAATTGAAGGGTACTTTTGATGACTTAAAATTTATTATGAAGCGGAGTTTATTTGTACTACTGGCCAGCTTGTTATCAGCGTTGGCATGGGCACAACCCAATCAGCCTAAAAAAGTAATAGCCGATAAGATCGTGGCTGTGGTGGGTGATAAGGTGATCCTGAAAAGTGATATCGATAATGCTATTATCGATATGCAACGTCAAAATGTTGAAGTGCCGGCCAATGTAAAATGCATTACCCTGGAACAAGCTATGGGCATCAAAGCCTTAGTACTGCAGGCTGAAAAAGATTCCTTGCCGATTACCGACGAAGAGATAGAAACAGATATCGATAACCAGATCCGGTTTTACATCGGCCAGTATGGCTCTAAAGATGAACTGGAGCGTGTGGCAGGAAAAACAGTTTACCAGTTGAAAGAAGATTTCAAAGATGGATTCCGTGATCGTAAGTTGGCCCAGGCGATGCGCAATAAAATTGTGGAAGATGTGAAGATCACTCCCAATGAAGTGAAGGTTTATTTTGATAAGATCCCCAAAGACAGTCTATTCTTATATGAAAGCGAACTGGAGATCAGCCAGATCGTGATGTATCCCAAGGCCAGTAGAGATGCCGAAGAATATTGTATTGAAAGACTAAAGGATTACAAACAACAGATTGAAAGCGGCAAACGGGATTTTAAAACCCTGGCCATGATGTATACCGAAGATCCGGGCAGTAAGGAAACAGGCGGATTGTATGATGTTAACCGCAATTCAAAAGAGTTGGATCCCACCTGGTTATCAAAGGCCTTTATGTTGAAAGAAGGACAGATCTCCAATCCATTTAAAACAAAATTCGGATACCATATCATTCAGTTGATCAGTCGCGCAGGCGATGATGCTTCTGTACGGCATATCCTGCTGATTCCGCAAGTAACCTCTATTGAAATGCGCGAAGGGTATTCAAAGCTGGATTCTATCCGAGCAAAACTAATTGCCGGAACCATGAAATTCGGCGAGGCGGTATCTAAATACAGCGATGATGATAATAGTAAATTCAATGCCGGTCAGATCTCTGGAAAAGACGGCAGTACTTTTTTAACTATTGATCAACTTGATAAAGACTTGGTAGTGATGCTGAAAGACCTGAAAGTAGGGGAATACTCACAACCCAAAGAATATGTAGATGAGAGAGGGAAAAAAGGGATTCGTATTGTGAACCTGAAAACAAGAACACAACCGCATCGCGAAAATCTTAAAGACGATTACAACAGGGTGGCTCAGCGCGCACTGGAAGATAAAAAAAATGAAGCCATCGACGTCTGGTTCAATAAAAAGATCCCTTCCTATTTCATTCGTATCGATGAGGAGTACAGGAATTGTGAAGAGATGAAAAAATGGGTGAATATCGCAGAAGCGCCGGTTAAAAATTAATGCAAGCATCAGCGGGTAAAGATAATGAAGAGCGTTCCGGTGATATCGGAACGCTTTATTTTTGTGAGGAAATTAATAGATACACGGAATACACGGATTGATGCAGAATTGCACGGATTTTTTTCTTTGTGTTCTATGCTTGCATCTGGATATAATTGTGCAGGAAAATATTTTTTGTAATAGTAAAGTATACAAATCAAAGAATTATTAAACCAATATTTTGATAGAGAAAAAACAAATATCAACAAGAGAAGAGAATGCGATACTGGTCGGGTTGATCTATAAGGAACAAACCGAAATATTAGTTAATGAATATCTGGATGAGCTTGCTTTTCTCGCCGAAACAGCCGGTGCCATTGCTGTAAAAAGATTTACACAAAAACTTCCTCATCCCGATAGTAAAATATATTTAGGGAAAGGCAAACTAGAAGAGATCAGGCAATTTATTTTATTGAAAGGCAATATCACACTGGTGATCTTTGATGATGAACTCACCGGATCGCAGATACAGAATATTGAAAAAGAATTACAGGTTAAAACCATCGACCGAAGCGATCTGATCCTGGATATTTTTGCTGCCAGAGCAAAAACAGCACAGGCAAAAACGCAGGTTGAATTGGCCCAGTACCAATATATACTACCCCGCCTTAAAGGGATGTGGAAACACTTGGAACGGCAGGGAGGCGGTGTGGGAACAAGGGGTCCGGGTGAAACCGAGATCGAGACCGACAGGCGTATCGTGAAAGATAAGATCAGCTTATTACGGAAACGCTTAGCCGAAATTGACAAGCAGGCATTTACCCAGCGGAAAGACAGGGGTGAATTCATTCGGGTAGCCCTGGTAGGTTATACCAATGTGGGCAAATCAACCCTGATGAACCTGCTCAGTAAGAGTGAAGTGTTTGCCGAGAATAAATTATTTGCTACCCTCGATACCACCACCCGTAAAGTGGTGTTTGAGCAAACTCCTTTTTTATTGAGTGATACGGTTGGATTCATCCGAAAACTGCCCCATCACCTGGTAGAAAGTTTTAAGAGTACCCTTGACGAAGTGCGGGAAGCCGATGTATTGTTGCATGTAGTTGATATTTCTCATCCGCAATATGAAGAACAGCTGGTGGTTGTTAATAAAACATTGGCCGAACTTGGGGCCGCTGAAAAACCCACCATTACCATCTTTAATAAAATGGACAAATATGAAGCAGAAGCATTTGATCAGTGGCTGGAGCCCGAAGTGAAAATAGAAATCCTGAACGATCTGCGTCAGCGCTGGCAAACAGAAACCAAGGGCAACTGTGTTTTTGTTTCGGCTACAGAAAGAACAAACCTGGATGCATTGCGCCAAACCATATTGAATTCAGTACGCGACATGTACCGCATACGGTATCCATACCGGGCCGAATTTTTTTATTGAACACCTTTTCGATATGCCTTTTTCCAACCATATTCAATGGCACAAGTTTGCAGAAAGCACGGCGGAAATACCTTTCGCTGCCAACGGATTGGCAACCGTTACGGTGGCCGGGAAAACCATCTGTATAGCAAAACATCAGGATCAAGTGTATGCCTGTACTCAAAAATGTCCACATGCGGGCGGGATAATGGCTGAGGGCTACCTCGATGCCACCGGAAATATCGTGTGCCCCCTGCACCGGTACCGGTTCAATATTATAAATGGCCGAAATACCAGTGGCGAAGGCTATTTTCTTAAGACCTTTCCAATTGAATTCAGGTCCGACGGATTGTATATTGGCTTCTGAAAAGACAGGCTGATCTGAATCTCCCCAAATTATATTGGATTCTTAAATAATGTAAAC
>CAIRHQ010000172.1 GCA_903878475.1 uncultured Bacteroidota bacterium
CCAATTTTTAGCATGGGGGGGATTTGTTTAGGAGTTTAGGGGTTTAGTGTTGTATCTAATAGATGATTAAGGTTCAATTAATAATATTTTATTAAATCTTTGAAGTAATAGCTTTCCGGATAAGTGTAGCGTCTTCGCTAAACGCCTAAACACCTAAACGACTAAACCAGTACCTCAACCCCTCAACCAGTTCCTTCCCAAAAAAATCCGGTACTGAAGTTAACCCTCAATACCGGAATTTAATAAAAAATTTATACCCTTAATGGTTAGCTTTTTTCAGCAACCGGCTTATTGATATTGGCTGTCCATTCCATACTGATGGCGCTGCGTTCGATTTTAATATAGCTACCCGGACTCACTTCCAACATAAGGGTGCCATCGTCGCTTACTTTGTTCACTGTTCCATGGATGCCAGCAATGGTAACGATCTTATCACCTTTTTGCAGGTTATTGATAAACTCTTTTTGTTTTTTGGCCTTTTTTGCCTGTGGGCGAATCATGAACATCCAGAATACCAGGAGCATTAATCCCATCATAATCATTGTACTGGTGGCTCCGCCTTTTTGGTCGCCCTGACCCATCATCAGAAAAATACTTAATAGTTGCATGTTATTGTTTTAATGTTTGATTGTGTATTTGATTGAATAATATTATTGTTTGCCTACTACTTCACCGGTTAGCAACAGGTCGGGAAAAACCGGACGGGCATTGGCCACCACGGTAATCGTTTTATGTGCATTACCCACTCTGCCTTTGCTATCGAATACCACTTTAATAACGCCTGTATCTCCGGCTGCTATTGGCCTTTCAGGTTTTTGCGGAATGGTACATCCGCAACTGGCAGTGGTGTTAATGATCACCAGCGGTTTGGTGCCTGTATTTTTGAATCGGTAATTGTATTCCACTTTATCGCCATCGGTTACTTTACCAAAATTATAAGAACTGTCAATCACTTGAACAGTGGTGGTATCTCTTAAAAAAAGTTCATATTGCTTTGATGCATCATTCGCCAACCTGTCCTTTGTTCGAATATTACAGGAAACTAAAACTATTGCAATGATCACCACTGAAAGATATATCCTATTCATTACCCGATTTTTTTCAAAGTTATTATATCGATCCGTTTTTGAAACTCTTCTTCGTGATTTTATTTTCTGAAGTAAGCTCTTTATGGATATTGTCGAGCAGTCCGTTCACAAATTGACCGCTTTGTACCGTGCTGTATTCTTTAGCCAGATCAATGTATTCATTGATGGTCACCTTGGTGGGGATGGTCTCAAAAAACAGGAATTCGGAAACACCCATTTCCAGGATGATCAGGTCGAGGGCCGCGATACGATCAGCATCCCAATTCTTCAGTTTGGGTTTGATGAGTTCCATGCAAATCTCTTTTTTGTGAAGCACGGTTTCCAACAGGCCCTTTGCAAATCCCCATTTTTCCTTGCTCATGATCTCTGTGAAGCTTTGTGAAACCGGCTTTTGCAGGTAATTCATCACCAGTTGGTTCATCATTTCTGCATCATCATCCCAGTTGATAAAATGTTCTTCCAGATGCGAGATCACATCTTCATTGGGCAACATAAGGGTCAGAAAAATAAATTCAAGCATCTCTTTTTCCGATTTCTTTTCCCTTGCTTCCAGCGTAATATATTCCTGGTAATCGGGCGAGGCCACCAATTGCATGTAAACTTTTTTAAGCAGGTCCTTGTCGAGGTACTGCTGCGGCTTTATTTCTGATACGGCAGCCTTAAAACCGGGATCTTCAATGATCGTCCACAATAATGAATTGCCCGCCAGTCGGGTATTGATATTGAGGTCGTGCGCTGTGGGTAGGTGTTTGGAAGCTTTCTGTTTTGCATCTGTTTCTGCATATCGGGCTACCTCACTGATGAAATAGATGAGATAAGTAAAGAGTTGCCGGCTTTGTTCAATCTTTTTGGTGAGGATACTGATGGCTTCACCGGGCTTTGCATCTCCATTCATACTATCGATGCTGTAGAGGGTCTGCATCACTTTTACCCGGATATTTCTTCTGCTGATCATTGCTTAAAGAGCTTATTGGTTTGAAGGCGCAAAGGTAAGAAGTTTTTTTTTGGGGAGGAACGGAACGTTTAAAACGTTTAAGGGTTTAGGTCGTTTATGGGTTGGGGGAGGAAGGTCTAAAGTTTAAGGTTTAAGGTTTAAAGTTTAAGGTTTAAAGTTATGGGACCCAACTATGAACTATAAACTATGAACTTTTTAGGCCGTTGGTCGGGAGACCAGACGGCGGCCAAACTTCCAACCTCCAACTTCCAACCAGTTTCAGTCCCGTCTGACAAAAATTCCCGCCCATCTGCCGAATTTGCCTCACAATCAGTGGATAAACAGTGATTTCTGCTTAAAATCTGACAAGGCGTGCATGAATTCGGATTGGTACAAAAATGGCAGTACCTTTGCCAACCGTTAAAAACGGTATTACACATTTCAAAAAATCAAAAACTGATACAATTATGGCTAAAGTAAAGAATGCTGCTGCAAAACTGAGCATTACACCTTTGCATGACAGGGTTATTGTACAACCTGCTGCTGCTGAAGAAAAGACTGCCGGTGGAATCATTATCCCCGATACGGCAAAAGAAAAGCCACAGCGTGGCATCGTACTGGCTGCTGGTCCGGGTAAAAAAGATGAGCCCGTTATGGTTAAAGCCGGCGATACGGTTTTGTATGGTAAATATGCCGGAACAGAGATCACCATCGAAGGGAAAGATTACCTGATCATGAGAGAAAGTGATATCCTGGCGATTGTTTAAATATCTCCAATGGCAATTTTGCTATTGATTCATTCCGAAAATTTTACATTAAAAAACTAAAAATACAATTATGTCTAAATTGATATTCTTCGATATTGAAGCAAGAAATAAAATGAAAAAGGGCGTTGATACCTTATCTGATGCCGTGAAAGTAACGCTGGGCCCCAAAGGCCGTAATGTGGTGATCGAACGCAAGTTTGGTGCTCCAACTGTAACCAAGGATGGTGTTACCGTTGCCAAAGAAATTGAACTGGAAGATCCTATTGAAAATATGGGTGCCCAGATGGTGAAAGAAGTAGCTTCTAAAACTGCAGATATTGCAGGTGACGGAACAACTACTGCCACCGTGCTGGCACAAAGCATCATCAGTGAAGGTTTGAAAATGGTGGCTGCAGGTGCCAATCCGATGGACCTGAAGCGTGGTATTGATAAAGCCGTTTCATTGGTCGTTGAGCATTTAAGGAGTCAGAGCCAAACCGTTGGGAACGACAGCAAAAAAATACAACAGGTAGCTACTATCTCTGCCAATAATGATGAAACCATTGGTAAACTGATCGCTGAAGCATTTGCCAAAGTGGGTAAAGAAGGCGTGATCACTGTGGAAGAAGCCAAAGGCACTGACACCACTGTGGATATCGTAGAAGGTATGCAATTCGATCGTGGTTATATCAGCCCTTATTTCGTAACCAACAGCGAAAAAATGCAGGTTGAACTTAGCAATCCATATATCCTGATCTATGATAAGAAGATATCGACCATGAAAGATATCCTGCATATTCTTGAGAAAGTTGCTTCAACCGGCCGTCCGCTGGTGATCATTGCAGAAGATCTGGAAGGTGAAGCACTGGCAACACTGGTGGTGAACAAACTGCGTGGTACTATTAAAGTAGCTGCGGTAAAAGCTCCGGGTTTTGGCGACAGAAGAAAAGAGATGTTACAGGATATCGCCATCTTAACTGCCGGTATCGTTGTGAGTGAAGAACAAGGTTATAAATTGGAAAATGCAGACCTCACTTATTTGGGAACTGCAGAAAGTGTAACCATTGATAAAGACAATACTACCATCGTAGGCGGTAAAGGTAAAAAAGCCGATATCACTGCAAGGGTTAATCAGATCAAAGCACAGGTAGAAGTAACCACTTCTGATTATGATAAAGAAAAACTGCAGGAGCGTTTGGCAAAATTAGCCGGCGGTGTAGCAGTATTGTATATCGGTGCAGCAACTGAAACCGAAATGAAAGAGAAGAAAGACCGTGTTGACGATGCTTTACATGCAACCCGTGCAGCCGTAGAAGAAGGTATTGTACCAGGCGGTGGAGTAGCGTATATCCGTGCAGCTTCTAGTCTTGACCCCAAAGTAAGAGGTCAGATCGCTGACGAGCAGACCGGAATGGCGATTGTTCGTCGTGCATTGGAAGAACCAATTCGTTGCCTGACCAGTAATGCTGGCATCGATGGATCGATCGTGATCCAGAAGATCAAAGAAGGAAAAGCTGATTTTGGTTTCAATGCAAGAACTGAAGTGTATGAGAACCTTTTCAAAGCAGGTGTTATCGATCCAACTAAAGTGAGCCGTGTAGCTTTGGAAAATGCCGCTTCAATTGCAGGTATGATGCTGACCACTGAATGTGTGATCGCTGATAAACCTAAGAAAGAAGAAGCACATAGCCATGGTGCACCGGATATGGGTGGAATGGGTGGATACTAATTAGTTAAAAGTTTAAGGTTTAAGGTTTAAAGTTTTTTTAATTCGGTGCATAAAAATGGGTTGGTGAAGCCTTTGTTTTGATTCTTTCAAATTGAATGCGCCAACTTTACACTTGAGACTTAAAACTTTAAACCTTCTTAAGTGAACTCGATACGAATCCCTTTTGCAGAAATGCGGAAGGGATTTTTTTTTGGAGCTGGTTGAGGAGTTGAGGGGTTGAGAAGTTTAGTCGTTTAGGTGTTTATTTGTTTAGTCGTTGCCTTCACACTGAGCCTTTCGTGTCTATAGCACCAACTTTAAACCTTAAACCTTAAAGGTTTTAAACGTTGTTACTCCCCATCCACGATCCCGCCATAATCGATCAGCAGTTCTTCGCCCGACAAAATATTTCGGGTTGTTTCAAAATAGTTGCCTTCGTCAATGGAAATGATATTGGGACTGTCGGAGTGATTTATAAAAAGTGAGAGGTCGATCTTTTTAAATCCTTGTGCGGGTACAAAATAATTTTCTTCATCATAGAGGCAGTAATTGCCTACCAAAAATTGTGCATGTTCGGGTAAGGTTTCTACCGTTGATTTAGCAAGCGTGATCCATTCATCCTCTTCAGATGGAGGTGTGAACATATCGCGGCAGCCAGCCGGAATATCCCGTATGGCAAATACCCCAATACCGGCAATGGGCGAGGGGCGCAGCATCACATAGGAGTTTTGTGACAGTTCTTTTATCAGTTCTTCCCGATTCATTGTTTGTAGTTTCTTTTACGGCTATTGATATATTTTTGATGGATCACTTCACTGATGGTTGACCTGTTCACTTTACTTTCTACCCAGGAGATCACATCCACATAGGCAAGGGTGCGGGTTTCAAATCGGCTGTGTTCAAATTGTTTAACGCGTTGCAAGAACCCATTGAGTTCTGTATTGAAGGCAGCACTGTTCACCCTTAATCGTTTCCTTAAAAATTTAAGCATTTCATCTTCCACCACGGTGAAATTCTTTTTCTTACTCATGAATCGGTATACTGATCGCGATAAGGGTTCCATCAATTCTACATTGCCGAGTTCATAATGCGCCATCAAATGCAGTAGTCTGGCATAACACTGCAGATCATAACGCAGGTCACTGCTATCATTGATGATGCGTTGCAAGTAATCGATGCTTGTTCCCGGATCTCCGCTACCCAGATGCATCAGGCCCATTTTGTAATTGAACACCAGGATCCGGTGCTTGTCGAGATACAGTTCATTTTCTGCGATATTCTTTTCCAGCTCGGGCAGCAGGGATAGTCCTTCTTTAAAACTTCCCCGCATAAAATGCTGGTTTAGTTTTGCATTAGCGATATATACAAAACACTGGATCCTGAAATTATCATTTTGCAATACGCGATCTGTTTGTGCAAAGTCTTTGAATTGTTGTAAAGTGATCTCAAATAATTTATGATTACGCAGATCAAAATGGGCATTCAATAAATTGTGCAGGGCCTTGATATAATTTCCGGTTTCTACCCTGATCATGGCTGGCTCAGCATGAAATAAGTTCACACATTTTTGTGAATAGCGGTAGTACATCAAAAAATCCTGTCGGATAAAAGCATAAGTAGAAAAGCACTGGTACAGGTAGAGGGCTTCATAAAAGCCATCTGGATTCAATTCACTGGCAGTGATCTTACCATAGAAAAATTCCCTGATCCCTTTTTCATCTTCCTCATCACGGGCATGTCCATTACGGATATGCCAGGCATAGAGTTGTAAAGCCAGGTTCGATAGTTTTACCATACTATTGGTCCGCTGGCTTACCTGAATGGCTTCTTCCGCCAGCAGATCAGCTTTTTCCAGCATGGTACCTGTGATGTGTAGTGTTTCAATTCTTTTTTCCAGTGCGATCAACTGTGCCAGGTGCTGAAATTTATATTGTGCCCGGGCGGTATCTTTTGCTTTTTCAATGATGCGGATACTTTGTGCCAGCAATCCTTTTTTGTAGAGGATATGCGCATAGTCGTGCTGCTCGTTTAGCTGAAGGTCAATGCTGTCGGTGCTTTTTAACAACCGCAAGCTGGCCATGATCTCTTTGTATAAATGCGTTTTCAGGTTGGATAGCTGGGGCTTTTCAATGCCCGGAAGTTTTTTCAGTAATTGTTTCTCATCATAGGTCCTCATTTTGCCCAGTGCATCAAATAGCTGGGTGATCTTTAGATCTTCTTTACCCGAACTTCTTTTGATATAGAGCTTGAAATGCCTTTTTTCAGCCTTTTCCAGAGAGTGAATCAATTGAAATAATATGTCGGAATACCTGTTGGACATCATGAACCGGATTAAGTATAAGTCAATACAGTAAAGGGTTTTAACATTTCCATAACCATTTTGGCATCATAACCCAATCAACATTATGGTTGCGGGGGCATGAAAATACCTACTATTTTTACATAGTAAATGATTCGGGAGGCAGTCGTTGAGGAAATAACAATCACTAATTATAAGGTTTAAAAAACCTTCAAATCTCTCATATAGCAAGCAATCGTTAAAAGGGCACCTGTTTCTACAGGAGGCCCATTTTTTTTGTACCTGCAAGATACTGAACTTGTCTATTATTTTAAACGGATCGAATGGTAGCTGTATAAAATTTCAGTGAGTTTACTGATATCTACATTTTTTATTGTCTGTTTCGTACATTTAGTTATCCATGCAGACAAATAGTTTTAAAAGAACCATCGGATTATATACGGCCACTTCTCTGGTGATCGGAACGGTGATCGGTTCCGGAATTTTCATGCGTCCGGCTGAGATGGCGGCCCTATTGGGTTCTCCTGCACAAATGTTGCTGGTATGGGTAATCGCTGGGGTACTTACTCTTTTTGTGGCCATGGTGAATGCAGAGGTAGGAGCCATGCTCCCCGAAACCGGTGGGCAGTATTTCTTTATGCAAAAAATGTACGGCGATTTTTGGGCCTATCTGTATGGGTGGGCAAATTTCGCGGTCATAAACACTGCAGGTACTGCGGGCATCGCATTCATTTGTTCGCAGTATGCCGAATATTTTTTTAAACTGCCTCGTTTTGGTGAGTCAATAGAAAGATCCGTGAGTGTTCATGTTCCTTTCATTGGCGATATTCTTCCTCTTGAAAATATTGGGGTAAAATCGCTGACGATATTGTTATTGGTGGTATTAACCATCATCAGTTACCGGAGTACAAAGGGTGGGGGACAGTTGCAGGTCTTGTTTACCGCTGCAAAAGTACTGGCCATCGTATTGTTGATCGGGGGATTGTTTTTTTCGCAGCATGGGGATATGAATAATTTCTTGGTACATTCAGCAACCATCAAGCCGATGGGATTTGTGTTGATCGCCGCACTGGTAGCTGCTTGTAATGGGGCGTTACAAGCCTATGACGGATGGGGAACCATGGTCAATGTGGCGGGAGAGATCAAGGATCCTCAGAAGAATATTCCCAAGAGTTTGCTCATGGGCCTGGCCGCCTGTATTGCCATTTATATGCTGATCAGTTCTGCCATGATCTATCTGCTTCCGGTTGATGTGATGGCACAGAGTAAACTGGTGGCAACGGATGCTGCTCAAAAAGCTTTTGGCGTGGTAGGAGGGGGTATCATCGCATTTCTGATCTGTCTGTCGGTGTTGGGGGTTACCAATGCCAGTATTCTGGCGCCTCCACGAATGACCTTTGCCATGGCGCGTAACGGAAAGTTCTTCGCCTTTGCGGGCAAAATCCATCCAAAGTTCCAAACCCCGGGAAATGCGTTGTTATTGCACCTGGCATGGATGATCGTGATGGTATTCAGCGGTTCATTTGATATCCTTGCCAACATGTATATTTTTGTTACCTGGATGTTTAACCTGTTATTGGTAGCGGGGGTATTTGTATTGAGAAAAAAAATGCCGGATGCCTATCGTCCGTATAAAGTATGGGGCTATCCCTGGGTGCCCATCATTGCCTTATTGTGTACTGGCTTTTATTTAGTGATGACGCTGCGTACCGATATCGTGGATTATCTCGACGGGCGTACACACCTCATCAATTCCTTGTTTGGCATATTACTAACGTGTACGGGTATACCTTTCTATTTTTATTTCAGGAAAAAATATCAGTCGGCCAGTTGATCGGCAGTAGCATTGATCATTTGTGTTTCCTGCTTCACAAATCCCATCACGATCCCATATTGTGCCACACAATAGGTCAGCATGATCAGGATACCTGCTTCTGGTATCGGCTGATAAAATTTATTGATGGCCAGCAGCGAATCGGATACGACAAAGAAAGCCGCTCCCAGCAAGTAATATCGGGCGGCAGCAGTATTTACCTTACGATATACATGTATACTACTCAATAGCATGCTGCACAACACGGTGGCATAAATGATCACCGGAATTTTTAGTGGCCCCAGGTGCGGAAACAACAACCATGCTAACGTGATGCCATAGCCGATAACCAGCAGTACCCATATGGGTTGTTGCTGTAGCAGCGAAGGCTGGGCAGAGCTTATGCGTATAAAAAAGACGATATAAAAAATATGGGTGATGAGAAAACTGACCAGTCCTAACATAAAGAATAAGCCATCATGGTCTTGCAGCATCAGCCACAGATCTCCCATCCAGGAAAAGAATAGACCGATCAGCAGTAATTTTTTATCCCGATTGGTTGTGGTTATACTGACCAGCAAGATCATTAAAGCCGGTATCAGCAAAGGCTTTATCATCAGTTGCAGTATTTCAATACCTGCATAAATTGCCAAAAGATCGGCCAGGCATAGTGACCAGAATACAATGGAAATAATACGACGGGGGATTGCCTGCATGGGAAGAAAAATGTTAATTCATCTCTACATAAGCTTTGCCATGATAATAGAATCGGTTAAGTGAGTCTTTTATTTTAGCGGTATCGCTTATTGGAATTTTAAAGGGCTCAGCCAATTTATAGTAAACAGAATCGCTGGTATACATGATCACTTTATGCCCACGATCGGTCATGGCTTTCATTTTGGACAAGGCATTGGCCTTATCAAGTTTTTCACCGAATACGATCCTGAAGGTTAAACTATCCTTGTTCATCTGCGCAGCTTGCTTTGTAAGCAGGGTATCCGTAACGGGCTTAAGGGTAGAACTGTCGGTATGCGGCATACTGTCGGGCTGTGTAACGGGTGCTATTATTTCTACTGTGGAAGGTGTTGCGCTTTTAGTAAAAAAATACCATAAGCCCCATCCGGCCAGTGAAAGCACCAATAATATGGCAATGACCATTAATGTTTTTTTGCCATTTCCTCCTTGTTGTACCCTTTGGGTGGCAAAGGAAATATCATCATCATCCCTTTTTTCTCTTAATTCAGAACTTGCGGCTTCCATCCTGGAGTTGGCAAATATTCCCTGTTTGAATTCATAAGATCCCTGTTGATTTTTTTCCAGGGTACCCAGTCCGTCAATCTTGAATGGCTTTCCGATGTTCAGAAATTGTTTTCCCAGCGTAAGGTATGAGTCTAGATCGGCAGAAGCCAGTGGTTTTATCTTATGTGTTTGCTGAACAATGAATTGGATCAGCGCATCATCTTCCTGCATTCTGGAATCATATTCAAAACTGATGGCATTTTCGGGCATCACAACATCCTTATCTGTTTCTGTGGGCAATACGAAATCGGCAGCAAGGGTTAGTTTTCCGATGCCCTGCAAACATACTTCGCGGGTATTATAAAAATGCTGAACCAGTAGTTGTTCTATCTTCATTCAAGAGGGGAATTGATATGAACAAACCTACAAGATATTCGCAACATGACAAAGTAGTAGTGTAATTGCATTATTTTTGCCGGATGTTATCCGAAAAGGAACAGGCGTTTATGGCCAATTGGGAAAGGATTAGGGAGCGTGAAAGCAGCGGAATGTGGAAATTACTCAGCGGATTGCCCATGGCTTGCTTATTTTGTTTGCCCATCATATTATTGGTAATTCTGGTATATAATTATTTGCCAGAGTGGTATACAAAAATATCCTCCACCTCACCGGATATCTTTATTACAGTATTGGTTGCTCTTTTTATATGTGTGCTATTTTTTTCCTATTTTCGGATGCATTACAAATGGGAAATGAATGAGCAGTTGTACCGTGAACTGAAGGCCCGGCGCAACAGATCAGATGCAGCGAAACTGCATGATTAAACGTCTTTTAAACACTAAATATAATGTTCGATATGATCAAGAAGCTATTATTCCTGCCGGTATTTATGATGATGATCTTTATTGCAGGATGCAATAAAACAGTTACAAGAGCAGGATGTACCGCCACTGAGTCAACCGTGGTGGCACCTGCTAATGAGATCGCGTTTATACAGGCCTATTTAACTGCAAATGGGCTAACGGCTGTACAGGCACCCAGCGGATTTTTTTATTCAATTTCCCCTCAAGGAACAGGTGCGAAGCCAACACTTTGTTCTAACGTAACCGTAAAATATGCCGGTTATTTGTTCAATGGATTTAAATTTGACGAAAGTTTAACAGGGGCCAGTTTTACACTAAATAATCTTATCATCGGATGGCAACAGGGTATGGAATTGCTGAGCTTTTGCAGAGGATCACAGAACTCTTGTCAGAAATTCCTACGAAGCGGGATCACCATCAGCCGCGCCTTCCTGTGGACAGGGTATTCTCTTTAGCAGGATTTGGCACTATTGTGACCGGTACTTTAG
>CAIRHQ010000173.1 GCA_903878475.1 uncultured Bacteroidota bacterium
CCGAGATTAATTGTAATAAATATTCGTATAAATTTACTTATTATACAAAAATATAAATTAAATAAATATTCATTATTAATTTAAGGCCCAAATTTGGCATTTTTTGTTTTCGGTAAGGAAATCCTATGGGTTGCTGGAGATCTTGCAATTTTCGGGAAATTGAGTTGCTGAATTTTGTAAAAATGAATTTACGCCAAAATGACTGGATTCTAAAATATTTTTGCCTGAAGAGAAATGTATAAATTTTGCCAGTGTTGAACATAGGCAAGTGGGGACTTAAACTGCGAGATCGACAGGCAGTCTATTTTGCCTGCTGTTTCGATTTTGGGATTTTAGTTTTCAGATTGAATTGGCCATGACTAGGATGTGGATAAGATATTATTTATTTTATTGACAAAATTATTAGAAAAAATACTACAAAAATTTAATAATCTTAGTGAATATCTAAGTATATAGGTATAATTTAAAATAAATATTCAATCGCAGTAAAATTACGGTGTAATATATTTGCGTTTTCCGAAACTTGTATTAAGTTTGTGATGAAATGATGAATGATTGTTACCTCGGTTATTCTTTTTTTCAAATCATTAATTCCAACCTCCTCCATAAAGAACCTCACGGTAATCATTCGGTATTGTGCCTAACCAACACTGAGTGAGCTGAATTTAAGAAACCACAACACAAGGAAATGTTTACGTTATTTACTAACCTGCTATCATTATGTAATTCCTGGCTTTCAGGGATGAATAAGTCCTCTGTGCTGCGCAGTTCAACAATGATTTTCCTGCTTAAAACGGTTTCTGTTTATTTAAAGAATAGTAAAAGCAATGGAGCTGAATACGATATGAAGGGAATCCTGCATCGTGGTATACCAGCTGCTGAATTTTTATACAAACAATCCGGAATTTTCACTGGAACTCAATCTATTCTGTTGGTAAAGCTGAAAAGCAAACACTAACAGGGTATTGGTTTCCCGATGATTTCGGTGGGCATGCCCGGCATGCAATTAAAATCCTTTGTCCTGATCATTTAATTAGTGCTAAAGTATTTAAAATGAAAAGGATGAAACAATATAGTTTTTTACTGTTACTGACTGGCTTATTTGCGACAAATGTTGTAGCTCAGCCTTCGTTGGGAAATGCTAAAATTACCCTGACAAGTTTTTTGGTATATGAAAAAGCGGGAAAGGTAATGGTAGAATGGTCTACCGATGGTAAACAGGCCACCAATTACTGGGAAGTGCAGGCTAAGAATGATCAATCTGATTTTTCAGCCATTGCACTTGTACTGGGGCCAGATCCAAAAGTGACTGGGGATCACTATTCCTACAGCGAAAAAATTAGGACCGGAATCGAACCTAAAAAATACTATCGATTGAGGCATATTGACCAGGATGGAAATGAACAAATTACGGCTACCATAATGATATTACCAGCAAAATAGAATAAAACCCTAAACCGGGTTTATACAACCAACCCCCTGTATAAACCTTCGCTTGGTTCATGATGTTTTCTTTGGGGGTTACAGAATCGCAAGATTCTTAACAAAGGCCGCATTTTTATGCGGCTTTTTTCATTTTTAAGAGGCCCATAGTTTGGCTGAAAATATGTGGAAAAATAGTATTGTTTGAGGGTTTCTTTTTAGGGTGCAGACGCGTAGTTTTATCGGATTTATTATTTATATTGCAATACTGAACTTATACTGGGCATTATGAGAAAACTTCTACTGATCAGCATCGCTGTAATGGCATCTATTGCAGCATTTTCACAAGATTTTAGTAATAAGGGAAAAGACTTCTGGGTAGGGTATGGATACCATCAGCAAATGACCAATGGAGGTGGAGGCGGAAGTCAGGATATGGTGCTTTATTTTGCCACCGAACAGGTAACCACAATTACCATCTCAATTCCAGCTACAGGATATACACAAACGATAACAACAGGTGCCGGAAATAATGTTGTTACATCAGCTACAATTCCAAAGACCGGTGTGAATGATGCGCGTTTATTAACAGAAGGAGTATCCAATAAGGGAATTCATATTACCAGCGATAAACCTATCGTGGCCTATGCGCATGTTTACAATCAAAGTGTTTCAGGTGCAACTATTCTTTTTCCAACCAATACATTAGGTCGTGATTATTATTCTGTAAATTATAAGAACTGGTCTAATTCTACCAATTCAAATTGCTGGTTCTATGTGGTTGCAGCTGATACGGGTACCACTACATTACAGATCACTCCTTCCGGAAATACCACCGGCGGTTGGGTAGGGGGCACCATGTATCAGATTACCTTAACACAAGGCCAGGTATATAATGTGATGGGTTCATTGCTTAGCAGTCCTAATAACTGTAACCCTGTATGTACCGGTGTTGATCTAACTGGTTCCATCATTAAAAGTGTAAATACCGGAACGGGTTGTAAAAAAATTGCTGTTTTTTCTGGAAGCGGAAGGATCAGTATTACCTGTAATAGTAATAATTCTTCATCAGATAACTATATGGTGCAGGCCATGCCCAAAACGGCCTGGGGGAAAAAATATTTAACCGTTCCTGCCAATGGTAACCAGGCCTATAATTTTTATAGAGTATGTGTTTCCAATCCGGCAACAGTGGTAAAAGTAAATGGTGTGGTTACTGCGCTTCCTTTGCAGAATAATTTTTATTACGAAATACCTGCAACCAATCAGCCACAAATGATCGAGGGAGATAGTGCCATCATGGTGGCTCAGTATTTTACTTCCCAGGGCGCTTGCGGTAATGGCAACACCGGAGATCCGGAAGTGATCTATCTGAGTGCTGTGGAGCAAAACATCAACAGGGTATTATGGAATGCTACTCCCAATTTCCTGATCACTGCTCATAATTTTAATGTAGTGCTGCCAAATTCCGGTACTGCTGTAAGTTCATTCACTTTAGATGGATTACCGGTAACAGGGTTTCTTCCACATCCTCAGGATGCCAATTATGTGTATTTAAAAAAGACGGTCACACAAGGATTCCATGTTATTCAGTCGGATTCTGGTTTCAATGCGATAGCCTATGGTTTTGGAAATGCTGAATCATATGGATACAATGCAGGTACCAATATCAAGGATCTTTATCAGCAGATCGGTGTGTCGTCGACGTATGGTATTGAAACCACTCCTTCAGTGTGTACCAATTCTCCGTTCAAATTCAAAGTGTCGCTCCCTTATATTCCCGATTCCATGAGATGGAATTTTCACAATGCAGCAGGGATGATGCCTAATAATACCAATGTGTTCGTCGATAATACCGGCAATATTGCCCAAGATTCTGCAACGATAGTAAATGGAAAAACATTGCATTGGTATTCTGTTCCATTAACTTATTTCTTTACTGCTGTTGGTGTATTTCCTATAACGATCACCACCTGGGTACCCAATGCTGATTGTGGTTCGATTCAGGATATTGATTTTGATCTTACTGTTACCAGTCCACCGGTAGCTAATTTTTCCTGGACGGGCAGTGGCTGTGTGGCAGAGCCTGTACAGTTTACAGAAACAACACCGCAAACGCCCAAGCCCACCTATCATTTCTGGTGGGATTTCGGAGATCCTGCCAGTGGAGCTGGAAATACATCAGCTTCCAGAAACCCAACCCATGCTTTCTCTGCGCCGGGAACCTATACTGTTCGTTTTTCGGATATCACTACACCCGGTTGTTTGAGTGATACCATTGTGCATCAGGTGATTGTAAATCCTTTGCCAACTGCCACGATCAGTGGAACTAACACGGTCTGTATCAATGCTGCTTCACCAGTCATTATCTTTACGGGATCTGATGGAACCCCTCCTTATACCTTCAGCTATAACATCAATGGGGGAGCTACTCAAACAGTAAATAGTGTAGGGGCTACAGCTACGATCAATGCGCCAACACTTACCGCAGGAACTTTTATTTATACTTTGTTAAGTGTAAAGAATACAGGATCTACCCTGTGTACCCAAAATATTGTCAATCAGCAGGCAACCGTAACCGTTACTCCTGATGCTACCATTACCCTGGCTTCAGGTTTACCTTCGGCCAATCAAACGGTGTGTATCAATACAGCTATTGCCAGCATCATCTATAATATTGGGGCAAGCGGAACGGGTGCTTTCATCAGTGCAGGGGCTTTGCCAGCCGGCGTTACCGGAACTTTTTCCGGTGGCGTATTCACCATCATTGGAACGCCTACAGTAAGTGGTGTGTTTGCCTATACGATAAGTACTACAGGTCCATGCGGAAACAGTTCACTAAACGGAACCATCACAGTAACCGCCAACTCTACCATCACCCTCAGTTCTGCACCAGGATCGGATGCGCAAACTGTATGTATCAATAATCCTATAAGTACCATCAGTTATTCCATTGGAGGCGGAGGTACGGGTGCATCTATTACAGCAGGTGCACTGCCCGCAGGCGTAACCGGTAGTTATGTCGGTGGCGTATTTACCATCATTGGTACTCCAACCGTTAGTGGGGTATTCTCTTACACAGTAACCACGGGTGGTCCTTGTGTAAATAATTCTTTGAGCGGAACCATTACGGTGAATGCCAATTCAACCATTAATCTTTCTTCTCCAGTGGGTACCGATGCACAAACAGGTTGTGTAAATAATCCGATCACCAATATCACTTATGCCATTGGTGGGGGAGGAAATAATGCTTCTATCACAGCAGGTGGATTACCTGCAGGGGTGACCGGTACCTATGCTGCCGGTGTATTCACCATCAGTGGTACGCCAACAGTTGCCGGTGTATTCCCTTATACTGTAACTACTGGCGGTCCCTGCATCAACAATTCAAAGAGCGGTACCATCACGGTAAATGCTAACTCTACTATAACACTTTCTTCAGCGCCAGGTACCGATGCACAAACCGTTTGTATCAATACGGCCATTGGAAATATTGTTTACGCAATCGCTGCCGGTGGAACTGGAGCATCTATTACTGCCGGTGCATTGCCAGCAGGCGTAACCGGTAGTTATGCAGCTGGTGTATTTACCATTACCGGCACACCAACCGTGGCGGGTGTATTCAACTATACTGTTTCAACTACAGGACCTTGTATCAATACCTCAATGAGCGGAACCCTTACGGTACTGGCTAACTCCACCATGAGTTTGTCATCGGCTCCAGGAACCAATACACAAACCGTTTGTATCAATAACCCGATCACCACCATTACTTACGCAATTGGTGCAACCGGAACTGGGGCTACCATTTCTGCGGGTGTTTTACCAACAGGTGTGAATGGAGTATTTGCAGCCGGCGTATTCACCATCAGCGGAACACCTACCGTTAGCGGTGTATTCCCTTATTCAGTAACTAGTACTGGTCCTTGTGTGAATATTACATTGAGTGGAACCATTACAGTAAATGCCAATTCAACCATATCACTTGCGTCTGCGCCGGGTTCCGATGCACAAACCGTGTGTATCAATAATCCGATCACGGCGATCCAGTATTCTATTGGTGCCGGTGGTACAGGAGCATCTATTACAGCAGGGGCATTGCCCGCAGGCGTAACCGGTAGTTATGCCGGTGGAATATTCACCATCGCAGGAACGCCAACAGTGTTTGGGGTATTCAATTATACCGTAACCACCAGCGGACCTTGTATCAATAATGCCATGAGCGGTTCAATTACAGTGAACAATAACTCTTCCATCACCCTCACTTCAGCTGCAGGAACCAATACTCAAACTATATGTGTCAATAATCCGATCGTGAATATCCGTTATACCATTGCCGGCGGAGGAACGGGTGCTTCTATTTCTGCAGGTACACTTCCTGCTGGCGTAACAGGTGTATTTGCTGCCGGTATATTCACCATCAGCGGAACACCTACCGTTAGCGGTGTATTCCCTTATTCAGTAACCAGTACTGGTCCTTGTGTGAATATCACCTTAAGCGGAACCATTACAGTAAATGCCAATTCAACCATCTC
>CAIRHQ010000174.1 GCA_903878475.1 uncultured Bacteroidota bacterium
ATCAATTTGGCTAATTTTATAACTATCGAAGTAAGAGATTTCTTGAACTGCTCCATCAACAACTAATAAAGGCAAATTACTATTAGTAAGCAAGCGGCAACATCTGAAATATATTCTACAAGAATTATCAGGAGACTGGCGATTTACCAGGTCAACTCTATTTTTATTCTGCAAAACCATTCCATCACTAACTGTTTCTATTTTTTTTTCTGCGCTTACAGCAAGATCATTAAACAAGATCTTAGCCGTAGATGTTTTGATCTTAACTCCAGGCCTCTTACAACATAGCGCCCTTGAAATCACTTCAGGTTTTGGTTGAACAGCAATTGATGGTTGTTGTGCCATTACCAGATCCGATTGACCAAGCAACAACAAGGCTAGCAGGGAGTTCCTTCTGCGGGAGGAGCTATTATTTCCTCCCGCATTAGGCATTATTTTCTTGATTAAAGCAGTTATAATAAACATGGCAATTGTTTTATTTGGTGGCAGATTCATCTTCATCATCTTCCTGGTATAATTTTTTGCGATCCGATTTTTTAACCAGGGTTACCGCTTTTTGTACCAGTTGCACAAACTCTTTTCGGTATCCTTCTTTATCAATTCCCATAGCCCCGCTACTCAGGTTGATCACTGATTTAAAACTGGATTGCTGCTTGTAGGCAGAATTGCGGAGCAACATGCCAAAAGAAGCAACAGAAGCGGCGAAACGATAATTATCAGAAGTAGTAGCCAGTGTTTTATTTTCGTCGAGCACAGGCACTTCCATCAATTTGCTGGTAACGCCATCGGGTTGTTTGTAACGAAGTTTAACGGTCATCATTTCATTTCCCTGGGCACTGTTAGAGAATTTTTCGGGCTTTTGATATTTCAGCGGGTCGGTCGATTTCAGGAAAGCAGAAGCCACTCCTGCAGGAATGATCTCGTAAAGGGCAGTGACCGTATGACCACTTCCCATATCACCCGCATCTTTTTTATCGTCATTAAAATCTTCTTTGTTCAGCATCCTGTTCTCATAACCGATCAATCGATAGCCGGCTACTTTTGCAGGGTTGAATTCGATCTGCAATTTTACGTCTTTGGCAATGGTGAATAAGGTTCCGCCAAATTCGCTCACCAATACTTTTTTGGCTTCGCTCAACTGATCGATATAGGCATGATTACCATTTCCTTTATCGGCCAGTTTCTGCATTTTTGCATCCTGGTAATTGCCGGTACCAAATCCCAGTACGGTAAGAAATACACCACGCTCTCTTTCTTTTTCGATCATGCGTTCCAGTTCGTCGTCGCTGCTCATGCCTATATTGAAATCACCATCGGTACAAAGGATCACGCGGTTATTGCCTTCTTTTATAAAATTATCGGCAGCCGTTTTATAAGCCAGCTGAATGCCCGCTCCGCCTGCTGTTGAGCCACCTGCATCCAGAGCATCAATGGCATCTTTTATCTTTTGTTTTTGCATACCATTGGTGGCAGGCAATACCAATCCGGCGTTTCCAGCATATACGCATAAGCTTACTTTATCTTTTTCACGCAACTGGTCGACCAGTAATTTCAGCGATTTTTTCAGCAACGGAAGTTTGTCTTCACTATCCATTGAACCAGACACATCGATCAGGAAAACGATATTGCTGGCCGGCAGATTTTCAACCGGAATGATCTTGCCTTGCAAGCCGATGAGGGCGAGGCGATGGTCTTTGTTCCAGGGA
>CAIRHQ010000175.1 GCA_903878475.1 uncultured Bacteroidota bacterium
GCGATAAAGAATGGCCATTGGCCGGATTCCCTGATCTGCTTTCACCACAATGGACCGAAAAATATAAGGATGGTAAGCTGAAATCCGTCGGCGGCGACGGGCTGGTCATCTTTGCAAGATTTGCAAAAACAGGTTTGCCACTGATCGAAACACTTAATATGTATGGTGCCAGCGCTAAACCCGGTAATAAGCATTTCGACGACCAGGTTGAAAATTACCTGCAGCAAAAAACTAAACCGATGACACTCGATAAGGCCACCGTGTACCAACACGCTGAAAGCATTTATCATCCGGGAAAATGATCAGGAAGCATTCACCAAAAGCATCTGTTCAGCAATGCGTTTGCAGGCCAACCGAATCTCATCTGCTGAGATGGTGAGTGGAGGTGCTATCCGAAGGCAATTGGCAGCAAACAGGAACCAGTCGGTGAATACCGCAGGACCTGCTGCTGTTGCTTTTAATAACCCATCAATGACCTGTTTATTTTTTTCAAAATTTTCAAAGGCTACGGCGATCATCAATCCGCAGGACCTGATCACCGGATGTTGAGCAACAGGCAAGGCTTCCGACGCTTGCGTCAACAACGAAACAAATAACTGCTCCTTTTCTTTCACCGTATTCACCAGTTGTTCATCAAGCAATACATGGAAAGCTGCCAGTCCGGCCGCACAGCAAACCGGATGACCACCAAAAGTATTGATATGCCCCAGCACAGGATCATAACTCAATACATCCATTATTTTTTTATCGGCAATGAATGCGCCCAGCGGCATACCTCCACCCAGGGCCTTACCCAACAATAAGATATCGGGCACAACCCCAAATTGTTCAAAGGCCCATAAGGTTCCATTTCTACCGAATCCGCATTGTATCTCATCTAATACCAGTAAGGTTCCTGTTTCATCGCATCTTTTTCTGAGCGCTTTTAGCCAGTCATTTTTGGGAGGATTTACGCCCGCCTCTGCCTGAATAGTTTCAGCGATCACACAGGCAGTTCTTTCTGTGATCTGTTGCAGATCATCCAGATGGTTATATTTCAATTGCAACACATCGGGCAATAAGGGACGAAATGCCTGCTGCCAGTATTCGCTGCCCATCACACTTAGTGCCCCCTGCGTACTTCCATGATAAGAATTTTTGAAAGATATGATCTGTGTACGGTTGCTATAGCGCTTGGCCAGTTTCATAGCGCCTTCAGTGGCTTCAGATCCTGATGCAGTAAAGAAAACCGAATTCAAATTTTCGGGAAGGTGCTGGGTAAGTAGTTGGGCATATTTCACCTGCGGACTTTGCACCAGTTCGCCATACACCATGATGTGCAGGTATTGATCGAGCTGCTCTTTGATGGCCTCAATCACCCGCGGATGCCGGTGCCCCACATTGCAAACACTGATGCCTCCGATCAGGTCGATATATTCACTCCCATCGGCGCCAAACAATTTACAACCCTCAGCCCTGATGATCTCGAGGCATAATGGGGCTTCTGAGGTTTGAGCTACGTTCCGCAAAAATATTTCCCTGTTTGTCATTGATTACTGAGCATTAACTTTATACGAAATTAAACGTTCGGATTGAGAGTGCGAAGCGATTTGACAACTCAAGCAATGACCCATTGGAAATCCGGATGATCAGACTTACCACGAAACGCTATTATTGAATTTTAAAAAGTATCGACCATAACCGCCAACAGGCTTAAAAAAATCACTATATGTCATTGATCCTTCCTGTAAAGGGCATTAGCCCCGAATTTGGTAACAACTGCTATATCGCCCCCAATGCTACCATTGCCGGAGATGTGGTTATGGGCGATGATTGCAGCGTTTGGTTCAATGCGGTGATCCGGGGCGATGTGAACCTGATCAGGATGGGAAACAAGGTAAATGTGCAGGATGGGGCCATTATCCACTGTACTTACGAAAAAGCGGCTACCCATATCGGAAATAATGTTAGCATCGGACACAATGCAATCGTACACGGCTGCGTTATAGAAGATAATGTATTGGTGGGCATGGGTGCCATCGTGATGGACAATTGTCGTGTGGGAAGCAATAGCATCATTGCAGCGGGTGCGGTAGTGCTGGAAAATACCCAAATAGAACCCGGAAGTATTTATGCAGGAGTACCGGCAAAAAAGATAAAAGATATCCCAGCGAATATGATCAGTGGAGAAATTAACCGGATAGCCGATAACTACGTGATGTACAGTGGCTGGTTTAAAGCATCTGCCGCTGATGATCACGGAAAAGAGAAGGAATGATAATGGTTATTTAACTTTTTTAACGCTGAATAAATTTTACCTTTACAATATGAAAAAGGCAATCATTTTGATCACGGCTTCAGCTTTTCTTTTAAGCGGCTGCTTCATCAGCCGGATTTTTCACAAACAAGAAAAATACGGATGCCCTACCAATGGAAGAAATGTGGGTGCAGAAAAGATCGTTTCAGGCGATAAAAAAGCCATTGCCGCAGAAAAAAAAGCGAAATACAAAGGAGGAA